>JBOFDR010000074.1:0-10045 GCA_051647205.1 Brevinema sp.
CAAGAAGACAAGGATTCTCAAAATAGTGGATTCAACAAGTATTGGATGAGGCAATGTGTAAAGATTATGATTATCTCGTCTCAACCTTGTTAGATAATTTAGAAGAATAATGGATCAGAAGAAAGCAATAAAAGCTGCTATTTATACAAGGAAATCTTCTGAGGAAGGATTGGAATTAGATTTTAATTCTCTTGATGCTCAGAGAGAAGCTTGTGAAGCTTATATCATATCGCAGAAACATGGTACGGAATCCCATGCAGGTTGGGTATTAGTTGATAAGGAATATAGTGATGGTGGGATTAGTGGAGGAACTTTGGAACGTCCTGCTATTAAGGAATTGTTGCAAGATATTAAAGATGGCTTGGTCGATATGATCGTGGTGTATAAGATTGATCGTTTAACCCGTAGCCTTCATGATTTCTCGAAATTGGTAGAGATTTTCGATAAGCACCAAACTTCGTTTGTGTCTATTACTCAACAATTCAATACAAGTACAAGCATGGGAAGATTAACTTTGAATATGCTTCTTAGCTTTGCTCAATTTGAGAGAGAAGTTACGGGCGAGAGAATTAGAGACAAGAAGTTGGCTACTGCCAAGAAAGGGCTTTGGGGAAGTGGAGGGAATACAAGTTTTGGGTATAAATCTGTTCCCACCAACCCAGATATATCTAACGGATCTAAAAAGATCATTCCCAATGATATAGAAGCTCCAAAACTAAAAAGAATCTTTGAGTTGTATTTAGAGCTTAAGAGTGTGCAGGAGCTAATGTATCGATTGAAAGATGAACAAATATTCACAAGGAATGGAAAGCCATTTACAGGTGGTAATTTATATCAGTTATTAAAAAGAAAGGTTTATATTGGTAAAATTGAACACAAAGGACAAGTGTACGATGGCATCCATGAGCCAATAATTGATTTAGAAATATTTAACCAAGTGCAGGAGTTACTAGCTAATAATTGCCAGTCTCACAAAAGACGATACAAATCTAAACAACCGTCATTACTAGCAAGTAAATTATACGATGATAATGATTTTATGATGAGTCCAAGCCATGCTGTGAAAAATAACAAGCGCTATCGATATTACTTGTCGCAAGCTTATTTGCAGAAGAAAAAAGAGCTAGCAGGATCGTTAGCACAAGTCCCAGCCTCTGAACTCGAAGGACATGCGTCCTTCCTTATAAAACAAAAGCTTGAAGAACAATTAAGACTAGATAATAGCAGCATTGAGCAGTACGAGTTGTATAAAAAGAACCTAGAAAATTATCTAGGATCATGGAGCTTACAGGACAAAGAAACGCATTTTATTGTAAGGGCAATTATTCATAAGGTTGTAATATCTAGGCACGGATGCCGAAGTACCCGAGATGACATGGATGTCAAGATTGAGGGTACTCATATTAATATTATCTACTATATCAATTCAAGCTCGCTTCAAGAATTATTTGATTTAATTGTCACAAAACAAGATATTAACAATTATGAGGTACTACCTATCGATGAGAATGATTGTGAGATTATTATTTTGCCATGTGAATTGAAAAGAGTGAATCAAGGCAAAAGCTTAATTATTGGTGGTGAGAATAAGCAGAAGAATAAAGGTTTGATTGAATTATTGAAGAAAGCATGGGAATGGAGTGGCAAGATTGAAAATAGCGTAAGTATCAAAGAAATTGCTCAGCAAGAAAAAGTGAGTACGAGCTATATTTCTAAGGTGTTAAAATTAAGATTTTTATCGCCTAGAATACAAAAGATGATATTGCTTGGAGAAAGATCAGATATTTTAACAAGCCATTATTTGAGAATGGTTACGAGTATAAATTTTAAGGAACAAGAGCAACAAATAGGGCTGTAAATTAATATTTATAATTAGCTCCAAACACTTGATTTATCTATGAATACAAGCAATACTAGTGATGTAGAGAAAAAGTATCAAGGAGAATAGAATGAGAAGAAAAATAATTGATTTAAGAAATATTAAGGCAGATTCTTTAGAATATATTGTTTATTTTCAAAATGAGATGAGAGAAGAGTTAAATGAAAAAGAACAGAAAGAAGTCTTGATTAAACTTACTAATGTAGGGCTTTTAATAACTAAGCAGGAGCAGATAGATTGCTTACTTGAAATCATGAAAAATTATGCTGAAATTATTGCCTAGTAAATTAGCTATATTAAATAAAATAAACGCTCTTAATAGAGCGTTTATTTTTGTAGAAAATAGATGTGAATTTAATAGAAGTGGACCGAGGAAAAGTGGTTTTGAGAACAACCTGCCGTTGAGGCATAATATTCTCAGAACGAGATTCTCAAAAGTTTGTCGTATTTATGTGTACAAGTCCGTGTCTCCCGTGTACGGCGAGAGAAAAAGAAAAGCACCACAAAATAGTGATGCTTTTCTGAGATGTGACGACTGTCACTCGGAGAATGTATAATTCGAACCCATGGTCCTCTCAGATTTTCCATTTTAACTTATATAACATAAGCAACTTAGTATAGCTTCAAATACTGGTAAAGTCAAGTAACAAAAGGATTTGTTGAAAAGTATTTTCTGAAAGTATAAAAAAATAATATCAAGTATTGAGCTCAAGAGATCCAAATTTTAAGCAGAAGAGTGGACCGAGGAATTTCTGTTTTGAGAATTCTTTAAATTTAAAGAGTAAAATTCTCAGAAAGATGTTCTCAGAAGTCGGTTATATAAATAAATGAAAGCTACATCTCCCCTGTACCGCGGTTTCGAATCCGATTTGTTTAAAAAGAAAGGAGCTAGGTTATACCTAGCTCCACTAGCATTCGGAAAGAGAGGGATTCGAACCCCCGATACATTGTGCTGTATAACTGATTTCGAATCAGCCGCTTTCGACCACTCAGCCATCTTTCCTGAAATTTTATAATTGTTTAACTAATTTTACCTGTTACTAAAGAGATATCGTCCATTCCTGTCCCTAAAGCACGAATCGTAGCTATAAGAGCCTCAACAATCATCGCCTCAGACATATATGCCTGATTAGGCTTTGTGATTACTTGAGTTGGAAGATATGGCACATGAATAAATCCACCGGCTTGTACAGGGATATTTTTTTTATTAATATGATATAAAAGGCTATAAAAAATATGGTTACATACAAAAGTTCCTGCAGTATACGAAACAGAAGCTGGGATCCCTTGATTTCTGACTGCTTGCACCATTTTTTTTACAGGAAGTATTGTAAAGTAGGCATTCTCACCATCTTCATAAATTCGATGATCAAGCGGTTGATTACCTTTATTATCAGTAATACGTGCATCATCAATATTAATAGCAACACGCTCTATACAAAAATCAACACGACCTCCAGCTTGCCCTACACAAAGAACAATATCTGGTTTTGTATTTTTAATTGCTTCTAATAATACTTCTGTTGACTCATTAAAAATCGTAGGAGTTTGAGCAATGACAACAGAAATATGATCAATTTTTTCAGGTAATTTTTGGATAGCTTCCCATGCTGGGTTAATAGGCTCTCCACCAAAAGGATCAAATCCTGTTACTAATATTTTCATTTTATACCCCTATTAAAACGCTAAGAAATACATTAATATAATGTGTAACACTAATAGGATCAATGAAACAGGAAGTTGTTTTTTGATAATAGCATTTTTATCACTTATTTCCATAATAGAAGCTGGTACAATATTAAAATTAGCTGCCATTGGCGTCATTAAAGTACCACAATAGCCACTTGTCAAACCAAGAGCACCAACAACGATAGGATCACCACCTATATTAATAAGGAATGGCATCCCTATCCCTGCAGTAATTACAGCAAAAGCTGCAAAAGCATTACCCATAATCATAGTAAATAATACCATAGATACGCAATACAAAATTACACCTGACAAAGGATCTCCAATAGGGATTAATGTCCCCATAAACACAGAAATAATTCCTCCAACATTAGCTTTAGAAAAGATAGCTCCTAAAGCACCTAGTAGTTGGGGTAATATTACTGCTGCTCCCATATTATGAAGCAATCGAGGAGCATCATAGGTATAACCTTTAGTTGGCGATTCTTTGGTCAAAGCTAATGCAATAATAAAAGAGAGAAAAGATGCAATCCCTACACTTACTAAACCACCTAAGATAGGAATGAAAGAGAGAGCCATTGCAATAACACCAATACTGAGTGCTGGAATCCAAATTTTAGATCCTAATTTTGAGCTTTGTTCAGATTTGAATTCATCAGAAGAGTCTGATAAGTATATAGGCTGTACTTTTTTAGAAACAGACAGAATACCCATTATCACAATAGCAATCCCAACAATATAAGAAGGAATATATTTTCCAAAAACAAACATTACCCCAAACAATATCCAGAACATTCCTGTACCAAAACGTGCAGAATGATTTTTATCAAACAACGCATAACTACCTGCAAAAATAGCTATAGTACCTGAAAAAGTATAAATGATTTCTAAAGAGATATCTTGGAACATTAGCTATGCTCCAAAATTTTTTTGATTGCTATTTTATTAATAATAAATACCAATATTATCGCTGTAAACGCAATAATTAAAGACATTTGTGAGATTTGAAAGTTTTGTAGTTTAATTCCCAGCTCACTTAAAGTACCTATAATTAATAAAACACCTGCATTTGCCACAAATCCATTTTGTCCAAAAAAGTTCCCATAATTATCGATAGTACATGCTACAGCCTTGAGGGCATCTTTTTGTTTTTTTGTAAGATTTGGGTCTTTGATAAGAGCGGCACTTTCTACCATAGGGTAAACAATAGGACGAATAAATTGCACATGTCCACTCATTCTAATCCCTAAGATACTACTAAATATTCTGATCACCATATATAAAAAGAGAATAAAATCAGCTTTTGCTCCCTTTAGTTTTTGAATAAGTTTCATTGAAGTATTACGAAGACCATTTCTTTCTAAAATACCAATAACAGGTAAAGTTATTAAAAATAAAGACATATATCTTGTGTTAACAAAAGAGTGACCTAATGTTGATAAAATCTCTATTAGATCCATATTGGATGCAAATCCTGTTACTAATCCTGCAAAAATAATAACAGCAATGGCATCAAGCTTTAATATAAACCCAATAATAATAACGAGTACACCAATTAATTGCATAAGTATTCCTAATATATTTATTTTATCTTCTATAATAACAAATAATAAGAAGGTTGTCAAATATTACAATAGTAAGTAATGAAAAGATAATAGATTAAAAAACAAATACTCTATACTATAAAAAAATGTTGATTATAACAACAAAATAATATATAATAAATTTTAGCAATTACTCGGGAGCTTTCAAGCTGAGAGGTTTATTAAAGAAATAAACGACCGACAATACCTGATCTAGTTGATGCTAGCGTAGGGAGTAAATTTTTATTTCTACATATAAAATATACAATGTATATATGCAGATAAAAAGCCCCCCAAATAAGATGGAGGGCTTTTGTCAATTTAAGGATAATCCATATGGTGCCATTTTATCGTTTAATGCTTATTACTCAAAAAAAAAATATTCCTATATCTCAATACCTTAGTTTCATCAAACGTTGTGCAGACGGTGGAATTACTTCTCTTCAACTTCGTGAAAAAGATTTAGATGTTCATGAATTAATAGAACTAGGATTACTACTAAAAAATGTATTAGAACCTTACCAAATACCTCTCATCATTAATGACAATCCTGATTTAGCTTTGAATATTGGCACTCCTTATGTTCATTTAGGACAAAAAGATAGTTCTATTGAATCTGCTACCAAAACTTATCCTTCTGTACAATTAGGTATTTCTATAGAATCACTTGGTAATATTTTTCATGCAAATCGTTATCAAAATATTGCCTATGTAACAGCAAATGCTACCTTTAAAACATCAAATAAATCCAATATTGAAACCTATTGGGGATTAAAAGGAATTCAAGAACTCTCTCAAATTAGCAAACATCCTCTTACTGCCATCGGTGGAATTGATCTAGACAATGTTGCTGAAGTCATTAAACATGGTGCCCAAGGTGTAGCCGTAATTGGATCTATTCATGATGCTTTAGAACCATATGAAACAACTAAACAAATGAGAAAAATCATTGATTTTCATCTCGATTAGGATAAGATATGTTTACAATTAGAACACTAAAAGAAAAAATTGAGCAACAAAATCCCTTAGTTCTTAATATCACTAATTATGTCACAATGAATTTCACTGCTAATGCACTACTTGCCTTAGGTGCTGCCCCAATTATCAGTATGGATAAAGATGATAGTGCTGATTTGATAAAAAGTTGTGACGCTGTACAGATAAATATTGGTACATTAGACCAAAATACTATTGATCTTTCATTGTATATTGCTAAAAATAACAATAAAAAAAAGCCTCTTATCTTGGATCCTGTTGGTTCAGGAGCCTCTTTTATCAGAACAAATACGGCTCTTTCACTTCTTCCTTATACCTCAGTTCTTCGTGGAAATGTTGGTGAACTTACTTCCCTCGATGGACAACACAATACGGTTAATGGTGTCAATAGCAAGATTGATATTGACTCAGAAAATGCAAAACAAATAGAGCAAATGCTCCGATTTTCACAAAAACACAGATGTATTATTGGAATCTCAGGAAAAACAGACTTGATTAGTGATGGAGAAAACTCTATTACTTTAGATTTTGGAGACGTAATAATGTCTCAAATTACTGGCATGGGATGTGTATTATCAGCTATTACTGCTACATTTTGTGCTGTTGAAAAAGACTTATTTAAAGCCACTTCTAATGCTTTTGCTTTTTATACATTATGTGGAGAACTAGCTGCAAAAAAAACTAAATCTCTAGGATTTTTTGAATCGTATTTTCTTGAAACTCTAGCAAATCCTAACTACGACTATATAGAGAATCAAATTAATAATAGAATACGACAATAAGGAGCACTCAATGATTCAGTTTCCTACCCTTTCTATTGCTGGTTTTGACAACTCAGGAGGAGCAGGTCTACAGGCAGATCTTAAAGTCTTTTCGGCTTTTGGATGTTATGGGATGAGTACAGTCACTGCTATTGCTGTACAGAATACTCGAGGTGTTAAGAGCTGTTTTGAGATACCTTTAGGAACAATACTGCAACAGTTAGAAACAATTTTTGAAGATATACGCCCCAAAGCAATCAAAATAGGTATGCTTTTTAATGATGAAATTATTACTCTTATTACAGATTTTTTACAGAGTAATGCTTCTGAAATCCCTATTGTTTTAGATCCTGTTATGATCGCAAAAAGTGGAGATCTTTTGCTTTTAGAATCTGCTATTGATGCTTTAAAAACAAAATTAATTCCTTTAGCAGATATAATTACACCAAATATTCCTGAGTCTCTAACGTTATTAGGTAGATCTTCCGAAAATTACTCACAGGAAATTCTTTCTAAAGAAATGATCTCTCAAGAAACTATTGGTGAAAAATTACTCTCTCTAGGATCAAAATATGTACTTGTAAAAGGAGGGCATTATAATGGTAGTACATCATCTGACCTTCTTATTTCACCATCCTCAGATAAAAAATATTTTGAGTCTAAACGTATTAACACCAAAAACACTCATGGAACAGGTTGTACCCTTTCTGCTGCAATTACTGCTAATTTAGCAAGAGGTCTCAGCATGACAGAATCAGTGGACATTGCTAAAAAATATATTTCTAAAGCTATTGAGTCATCAAGTAGACAAAGTGTTGGATCAGGAGCTGGTCCTACGGATCATTTTTGGTTTTTAACAGACGCATGTAATGGAAAATGTCTATGATTTCACTACTAAGAAAAGAATTGTTCTTAAGCTTTTATGTATTCTTCTCTGTCATATTTATTGGATTTGGACTTTATACAGATTTAAAAACTACCTACACTCTCTTTGGATATATTGGGAGAGGATTGAGTACTTGTAGTTCGCTTTTAGCTGTTTATTTTGTTATACTAGAAATAAAAGAGAAATTTTCGATGTTTATCGTAAGCATTATATCTTCTATATTTACCATAATATATCTATGGTTTTATTCACCATTAATTTGGGATATGGCGATTAGCTATTTTTATTTATCTATTAGTATCTATGGAATTATTAGTTGGAACAAAAAATCAAAACACTGCGTAGCATTTGAACAATCGCCCCCAACCAGACTATCTTTAAAACAAAGCGGTCTTTATACATTGGTAGCTTTGATTAGTATTGTAATTTTATTTGTAATCGGCTATCATATTGGAAAATACACTTCTGCTATACAGGCCTTTGTTGATTCGATTACATCTGTTACAGCAATTATTGCTTGGTGGTTTACCATAAAAAAATATATTGCTGCATGGTACTTATGGATTTTTATTAATACTCTCAGCGTTCCATTATACATTAGTGTTGGCTCTTGGACTATGGCAATGCTATATACTGGATATATTTTTGTCTCATTTTATGGATTGAGATCTTGGAAAAACTCTATGAGATAATAAAGAAGACCTCTTTTACTATTCAACAAATAGATGCTTGCGTAGAATTTTCAAAAATAATATAATAAACTACTAATATATTATAGTATCTAAAATTTTAGAGGTATTAACGATGTCAATACAAGAAAACAGTAAAAACTACCATCACCAATTACAAGAAAAACTGCTTTTTAGTTGTAATATTTTATTTCTTGGTGCAGTTATGCTACTTGGTGTGTCTGAATTTATGGCTGGTTCCTATGAACAGGTGATTTTATCTGTTCTGATTGCTATTGTATTAAGTGCATCTATATTCTTACTCAGATCAGAACAATATTTATCCTCAAGCTATATTACATCACTAGGTCTTGTATTTGCATGTTATGGAGTTCTTATTGCTCACAATCCTCGTAATAATCTTGCAGTATATGAATTTGTCGCTTTTGCAGCAATACCAATTATTAACACAGGATTTTTAGCTCGAAAACGTTATACAACTTTTATAATTACAGGGATCGCATTAACCTTACTTACTTATTATTTGGTTTCTATTCAGATCCCTTTAATTGGTGGAAGTCACTATACTACGATTGTTAATAGCTATCTAATTGTAGTACTTCTAGGCGTATTAAGTGATCAAATATACATGTTAACAGGGAATATTTTTAACAAGTATATTTCTGAAAATCTTCTTGTCAAAAACCAAAAACATAAGATTGATGGTATTACTTCTATTTATAAATACAATAAACAAGCTGGAACCAACTTAGACAGTCAATATGGAAATCAAGAAAATTATCTCATGGAACTAAATAATCTTAATGATCATATTTTGGAACAGTCTACTTCTTTATCAAGTATCTTGACAGATCTTTTATCGTTGAATGAAAAGCATCTTTCGTCTTCTCAAAATATCACTCTATCGTTTTCCAAGCATAAGAAAAACATGGAAAACTATAAGGATCAACTACAAGAAATTTCAGATACTTCTCAAGAAATTGATACTATGTTCCAAAGTAAACGTCAACAATTAAGCGATTTAATTGATATTTCTCATCAAGGACAAGATAGAATGTCTAACTCTATCAGTGCAGTAAAAAAAGTTACAGAAAATTCTAAAAATATTCTTGATATGATTTCTTTAATTATGGAAGTGGCTGAAAGAACCAACGTACTAGCATTAAATGCAGCAGTAGAAGCATCTCGTGCAGGTAAAGCTGGTGGCGGTTTTGCAATTGTAGCAAAAGAAATTAAAAAACTTTCTACAGAAACTTCTCATAATGCTGATATCATCAATAAAACTCTACGTATTAATATGCAATCAATTGAAGAAACTGTAGAAACAATTCAGCAAACTGACGAATCTTTATCTGCTATCAATAATATTATCCAAGATTTCTCCAAAACCATTGAAGAGATTATGAATCGTATTTCATTCCTTACTAATCAAAGTATCCAAATGTCTATCGGAACAACAAATATTATCTCCATTATTGGTGAAGTACAACAAGTAATTACAAATACTTCAACAATTTTAGAAACAGGTAATGCCAAGATTGGTGATATGCAATATATTGCAG
>JBOFDR010000075.1:0-3289 GCA_051647205.1 Brevinema sp.
ATCTAAATTACGACATCAACAACGAACTAATTTTAAATTTTGTAATTTTTGTAAAATTAAGGGTCATGAAATCGAATCATGTTACCGCTATAATGACCAGAATAAAATAAATGACGAATCTAATAAAGATTCTTTAAACTTGAATCTCTCCAAGGAAACCAGAGCCAATCCTTCGGAGTAAATCACGGCTCTTCATTACAAATATTTAACGTAAACTGCGATTATTTAAAATATATATCATTCACACCCGACGAAATTAATCATTTTAAATTTTTAATTGATACCGGAGCTGGTATTTCTTTAATAAAAGATAGTTTTATAAATAAAAACCTAACTAAAAAATTCGAACATATTATAATTAATGGAATCAATAAGGATAAACCAATAATATCCGATTTTAGTATAAACATTAATTTAACTCTCGATAATCATAAAATTTCTCATAAATTCCATGTTGTAAAAGATAATGAAGTTGACTTTGACTTCGCTGGTATATTTGGTAACGATATACTAAAAGCATTAAATGCAACAATTGATTGTGCCAATGACTTATTACTGATAAACAAGACTACTAAAATACAACTTAAAGGAGATAAGACCGACTCAGATTATATAATTAAAAAACGATCGATAAACACTGTAGAAATAGATATAACGAATCCTGATATTAAAGAAGGAATAATCGATTACAAATTAAATACGCCAGGAGTCTATCTTTCCAATGCGATTGTTAGAGTAAATAAAAGAAATAAAGCCGTTTGTACAATTTTAAATTCTAATGATAAAGATATCACTCTCAAACGAATTAAAACAACATTAGAACCAATAAATTTTGAAACAGCTCACGTCAATCATATTAATTACACTGGCTCACATAATATCGATAATAGACTATTAGAAATCAAAAATTTAATAAATACGGATCATTTGAATGATGAAGAAAGAACCAGTTTATTAGAATTATGTAAAGAATATCATTATATATTTCACTTAAGCAATGATCAATTAACGACGACGACCGCTATTACGCATAAAATCCCATTAGTAAACGATACACCTGTTTATGTAAAATCATATAGATATCCGGAAGTACATAAAAATGAAGTTCGGAAACAATTACAAGAAATGTTGGATCAAAAAATTATTCAGCCATCACAATCTCCATTTTCATTCCCTTTATGGGTTGTGCCGAAAAAGGTAGATAACTCAGGGAAACCTAAGTGGAGAATTGTTGTCGATTATAGGAAGTTAAACGAAAAAACAATTAGTGACGCGTATCCACTGCCCAATATTATCGATATATTGGATCAGTTAGGTCGCTGCAACTACTTCAGTACAATCGACTTGGCAAGCGGATTTCATCAGATCCCGATGGATAAATCGGATATTTCTAAAACTGCATTCACCGGACCTGATGGTCATTACGAATATTTAAGAATGCCTTTCGGGTTAAAAACAGCACCCGCCACTTTCCAAAGACTGATGAACACCATATTAACAGGATTAAACGGAATGCAATGCTTCGTATATCTAGATGATATTGTAGTTTATTCAAAAACATTAAAAGAACACATAGACCGACTAAGAAATGTTTTCACTCGAATATCAGAAAATAATTTAAAACTACAACCGGATAAATGCGAATTTCTAAGGAAAGAAGTCGCATATTTGGGTCACATAATAACAAGTAAAGGACTATTACCTAATCCAGAAAAAATAAAAGCAGTAAAAGATTATCCAGTACCCAAAAATGTAAAGGATATTCAGGCCTTCTTTGGACTAGCAGGATATTATCGAAGATTTATTAAAGATTTTAGTAAAATAGTAAAACCAATCAATAAATTACTAATAAAAGGGACCGAATTTAAATGGGATAAGGAACAACAAAACGCCTTCGAATATTTAAAGGAAAAATTAACAACCGCACCATTATTACAATATCCCAATTTTAATCGACAATTTACTCTTACTACAGATGCCAGTAATTACGCGATAGGATCAGTTTTGAGTCAGACAAATGATAATTCAGATTTACCTGTGGCTTATGCATCCAGAACTTTAAATAATACCGAAATCAACTATAGTACCATTGAAAAAGAATTATTGGCTATAGTTTGGTCAGTTGAACACTTTAGACCTTATTTATATGGTAGGAAATTTCGCGTGATAACTGATCACAAACCCTTAAAATTTCTATTAAATACTAAACCACCTGCTTCATCTCGATTGATGAGATGGCGTCTAAAGCTAGAAGAATATGACTTTGAAATAATATATAAGGAAGGGAAAACGAATTTAAATGCAGATTCCCTATCCAGGATAAAGATTGATAGTTACGAAACATTTTTAGAATCTAATCCTGATAAAATTATATATAATATTAACGAAATAAACGGTTCAATCTTTAACAGTAAGGATAACATTATTCATTGCATCTCAAAGGATCTTAAAATGTCAAAAGGATTAGCACAAAAAATAAAAAACCAAATTAAGAATTATAACGATTTAAAGAAAAATAAACGCGAAATTAGCGAATTCCATATTTCAAAAAATAATAACAAACTTATTTTTCATTTAATTACCAAAAACAAATACTATAATAAACCTAAATACGAAGATATATACTATGCATTAAAAAATCTAAAGGAATATTTATTAAAAAATAATATCAAGACTATTTCAATGCCTAGAATTGGCTGTGGACTTGATCAACTATCATGGAAAAGAATCAAACAAATGATTCGATTTTTATTTCAAAATACAAATATCATAATCAACGCATATAATAATAATAATAATGGTAATAATACCAAACAAATATTCGTCACTACTAGAAGTATAGATAAGGATGAATATAATAAATTTTTACAAATAACAGAGAACGATGTTATAGAAAATAATAATATTATAGAATCTGATGATTTTTTGTTAAATAAAAAAAATAAAAATATTGCTTACCCAGTATCTCTAGATTTTCATGGAAGAATCCCTTATTGTAAAGAAATATTAGAAAACTCACTAAATCCAACTGAATTAATAAATAGTGAACGCGAATTATTTAACGTCATTACTAGTAAATCTCACGATAATAAACAGACATATTTGCATTGTTTCGTAAAGAAAAATCATTTTGACATGACGAGCTTACATGATATATTTATTACCTTGCAAAATTTAAAAAATAAACTTATTGAAACACAAATTGATAATATTGCTATTAGTAACTTTTGTATCGACCAAATTTCATTTAATAAATTTCGTCTAATCCTTCAATATCTGTTTAAGAACA
>JBOFDR010000076.1:0-1720 GCA_051647205.1 Brevinema sp.
CTCTAAAAGTATCAATCCTAAGATCTTTATCTTCAATTACAATATTAATGGTATCATCAATCTCTGGCGAGACACTAATTCCACAAAAAGAAGTCTGACGCTTGTTTTGGGCATTAAATGGCGAAAGGCGAACCAGTCGATGAATTCCATTTTCAGCAGAAAGATATCCAAAAGCATAGATTCCTTTAATTAGTAACGTAGCATCTTTAATACCTGCTCCATCACCTTGTTCTAAAGAAACAATTTCAACTTCAAATCCTTTTTTAAGTGCCCAACGTTGGTACATTCTAAGAAGCATTTCTCCCCAGTCTTGAGACTCTGTCCCCCCTGCTCCAGGATGAATATGTAGAAAAGCGTTACAATGATCCATTTCTCCATTAAGAAGAATTTGAACTTCAAAATCATCAATAATTTTTTCTAAATTAAGGTATTCTTTTTCAAGCTCAATAAGACTTTGATCATCGTTGTCAGATTCTGATAGTTCAATAAAATCAATAAGATACATAATATCAGTTTTTAACTTAAACCAAGGATCAATGAGTTTTTCATATTTTGTTATTTCTAATTTTAAAGAAGTCATTTTTTTATGATCTTCCCAAATATCTGGGTTATTGAGCTGCTCTTTTAAGATAAGTTGCGCAGAGATTCTTTGATCTAGATCAAAGACACCTCCAATCTTCTTCAAATCTTCGTTGCAAATTATTAGTTTTTTCTAATAGTATTCCCATGATATTCCCTAATATTTCCTTGAAAGTCGTGATAGTGTTTTTTCTTTACCAAGAACTGGTAAGATTAAAAACATCTCAGGACCATGAGATTTTCCAGTAAGAGCAGCACGAATAGGCATAAATAATTTTTTACCAGCTGATTTAGTCTCTTCTTTCACAATATTTGTAAGATCTTTATAAACATCTTGATTTATAACTCTTGTTTCTGCCTCAAGTGCTTTTTTAAAAGAATTGATTACTATTTTACTATCTTCAGAACGTAGTAATTCTTTAACTTCTACATCAACAGCATATTCTTCTGTAAAGAAATAATCAGTATAATCAGTGATTTCTGAGAGATGGTTACAGTTTCCACGAACAATATCTACTACAGATTTTACATAAGCGATATCAGAAATATCATATTTTTTTTCAGCTAAAAAAGTTTTACTTAATTCTGTAATACGATCAAGATCCGCATGAGCAATATTATATTTTGAAATCCAATCCAATCTTTTAAAATCAAAAATACTTGGAGATGCTGAAACACGATTAATATCAAATTGCTTGACAATATCATCCATACTTAAAATCTCTTCAGCTGTAGGACTTGACCAGCCTAATAACGCTAAAGCATTACACAAAGATTCAGGAAGATAGCCTAGTTTTCTAAATTCATCAATACTTGTAGCTCCATGACGCTTAGATAATTTTTTCTTATCTTCACCAAGAACTAATGCCATATGACCAAATTTTGGTGCTGGCTCGTTAAGAGCTTTATAGATCATCTGCTGGCGAACTGTATTAGAAAGATGTTCATCAGCTCGTAGCACATGCGTAATTTTCATACTTAAATCATCAATAACAACAGCATAATTATATACAGGTATTCCATTTGCACGTACAATAACAAAGTCGCCTACCATTCCTTTAGGAAAGGTTACTTGCCCTTTAATCATATCATTAAGAATAAAGTCCTGGTCAAATACTTTAAATCTGATCGTGTACTCTCG
>JBOFDR010000077.1:0-1837 GCA_051647205.1 Brevinema sp.
GCTAAAGGAAAAATAAATTTAGGAATATAGGTATCACGGCAAATATGTTGATGTAATATAATAGAGGTAGCTGCTTGAGCAACTGTCATTGAAAAATAACGCCAAACAAGCATTGCAGAAAAGAAAAAGATAGGAAAGTTAGGTTCTCTTTGTGAAAAAACAAATCGTACTAAGATCACATAAATACTCATATTCAACAAAGGATCTAAGAACCACCAAATATAACCTAAGAAAGTGTTAGAAACTCTTAGTGTCTCTAAAGCTCCAACATAATGAAACATATAATCTTTGTACTTTTTCCATTCATAGATAAAGCGTTTTAAGATCCCAGTATTGTGGATATTCATTATCACCTCATTATTTTTTATAATCAAAATTAATTTTAACGAATAAAAATATTATACATTATTTTATTATTAAATGCAAGAAGAAGTTTTACCTCTCACACATCAAGATATTGTTAATAGACTCCTCCATAATTTTCACTTGAGAAGATCTTTGTTTAGAGGATAAAATAATGTTTTTAGAAAGCTCATTAAAACTATTATAAGTGATTAAAAATGTCCAGTCCGATGCCTGTATAAGTAATAAATGTAATAATTGATTTGAAGAAATTTCATTATATAACGACTCTGTCATTATAGTTTGCTGTACAATAACACTCCAAAGATCTTTTGTTTTATTGTTAATCCAAGAATCAAAAGTATTATTTAATCCCCATGTTGATAATTTAGGTGTAAAAGATTTAATCTTAGATATTTGCTTAGGTAAAGCTATAGAAAAATTTAAAGAATTATCTTGATGATGAGTGCTAAGAAGGAATTTTTCTAAAAATTCAACACCTTCTTTCCACCAATGACCAAATAATTCACAATCAAAAAATACAGAAATACAGCTATTTTCGTGATTATTAAAACGGTTTTTAATATACTCAAGATAGGAGATCGCATCTCTTTGAGCTTGTTCAGAGGAATCTTGATAATGATACAATTCTTTTTGAGAAGATGATCTGTCTGTTATTGCTCGGATTGAAAAACCTGCGCTTAGGTATTGCTCGCGATTAATAATAGTACGTATTTCAGAAGATTCTGAGGCATAATCTGCATAAAAATCTTGATAGTATCTATTGGTCGGAAAACCTTTTTCAGAATCCCATATTTTATCTGTTGCATCAAGATCCCTAATAAAATAATGAAATTTTTGATCTTTTAATAATGAATAATTTTTAATACTATCAGAAGAATCAATAGCAGAAGGATCGGCAAAAGAATAATCTAAATCGTAAGATTCCAATATTTTTGATAATTCTGAGCATATAGCACATTCAGGTGCCCAAAATCCCTTTATTTTACCAAAATAATATTCCGATACCTTTTTGCCTAAACTTAATTGTAAATTAATTAAGTTAGGAGAATCTTTAATAACAGGTAACAGAGGATGTGTTAAAGCACTAGTAACAATGTTGAGAACACCAATACTCTGAAGTTCTTGAAATGCTTGAATAATGCCGTCACACTGTTTAAAATCTTGTAATATTTTCTCTAATCTTTGTAATTCATTAATACGAGCTTTATTTTTAGGATAATCTTCTAAATCCACATGTAGGATTTCTTTTCGAACCAAGATATATTTTTCAAGATTTTTAGAAAATTGTTTTGTTCCTAGTTGTAACAGTAAAACAGGAGAGATATTAAGAGTAATTTGAAAATTAGGTACTTTTTGACTAACTCGTCTTAGCATATTAATCATAGGAATATATGAGTTTAACGTTGCTTCATATAACCAAAATTCAGCCTCGGTTTCTAAAACAAAAGGTATATGTGCATGCAACACCATA
>JBOFDR010000078.1:0-2652 GCA_051647205.1 Brevinema sp.
ACAGAAGGTGCTGTTGACCTTGTAAAACGTTTTCCAAAAGTAAACTATCTTCTTTCAACACACTGGCACCAAGATCATGTTGGGGGAAATAACTATTATGCTAAAGAAGGTAACTTCCAACTGTAACAATTCTTTATAATATAAAATAATTATTCTTTCTTCCTAAAAAGGCTTGGTATTTATGAAAATCCAAGCTATACTTGTATACGTGAAATTACACTGCTAGTAATAAAAGGAAAAAAGGTGAGTATTATAAAAGACTATCTTACGCCCTCTGTGTAACTTTTAAATAAATAGTATACAACAACTATTTATTTAAAAGTTACAAAAAAAAAGCTAAAAAGTTACAAATAAAATACTATTCTAACGATAAAAAAAACCAACACCTAATCAATTAAAGACATTCCAAAATATAGAAGGGATGGACAATCATTATTATAAATAATATCCAAAATCGTATCGATGAACTCTAAAGAATCGATTAAATCAAAAAAATCAAACGCCAATAAAATTAGCGTTTGATTTTTTAAATCTTTAAAACTTCTAAAAACTCAAATTCGTATGATAGAAATAAATAGTAAATTTTATTTGAAAGCTATCTTCATATATTTTTTATTTAGTGAGAATAAAATAATCGAGACACCTATAATTAAGACCGATAAAGCATTAATTACTGGTGATAGACCAAATCTAATCGCAGAGTAAAGATAAATCGGAAGTGTTGTAGATCCTGGACCAGAGACAAAAAAAGTAATCGCAAAATCATCTAATGACATTGTTAAGGTTAATAAAAATGAAGCGATCAATCCTGGAGAAAGAATAGGTAATAAAACTCTGATCCATATTTGAAGGTCGTTAGCACCAAGATCTTTAGAAGCTTCAATAACAGATAAGTCACTATTATCAAGAATTGACAAAATCAACAATATAGCAAAAGGGATATTCATTGTAGTATGTGCAATAAATACGGTCCCAACACCAAGAGGAAATGCCATCAATACAAAAAGTGTTAATAAAGAAATACCCATAATTAAATCTGGTAACATTAAGGGCATATAAGAAAATAACAAAAGAACAGATCTTAATTTTTTAGAATAATGCCAAATACCCCACGCTCCTATACAACCTAACATTGTTGATAAAAAAGCAGAGCCCAAACCAATTAACAAACTATTCATCAAAGATGCGATTAGACGATCAGATCTAGTAAATAATTCATTATACCACTCTAAGCTAAAACCTTGCCATTCAGGAGATTTTCCTTGATTAAAAGAGAAAACCATTATCAAAATAATAGGCACATAGAAAATAAACAGTGTCAAAATAAATAAAATTGTATTGAATAAATTTTGTTTTTTTATCATGCTTTTTTTTCCTTTTGAATTTTTTGAGAGAAGATCATCAGAATAAGTGCTATTAAACAGATTACAGTTGAAATAGCCGCTGCAAGTGGCATATTTCTACCTACAGTAGCATTATGAACCACTAAGCTTCCTAGGACATAAGAGTCCTGTCCTCCGACTAATTTTGCGATTGCATAGTTACCAAAAGTATTAATAAAAGTAAAAATAAAAGCAGATATTAAACCACTACTAATACCCGGTAGGTAAACATATAAAAAACTTTGCCATTTTTTTGCACCAAGATCTTCAGAAGCTTCTAATAAAGAAAAATCAAATTTTTCTAAAGCAGAAAAAATAGGCATGATTGCAAAAGGTAAACAAATATAAATAGAGATTAAGGTCACAGAGAGATTGTTATAAAGCAAAGCAAGTGGTTTTTGAATAATTCCTATAGATAGCAAGGCAGAATTAATCAAACCATTATTACCTAGTATTTTGACCCAAGAAAAAATTCTGATCAAAAAATTCACCCAAAACGGTAATATTAATAGTAATAACCATAGATCTTTATAAGTAGATCTTGAAATAAAATGTGCTGAAGGTAATGAAATAAGTACACAAATAACAGATGTAATAAAAGTAATTGTAAGTGTACGAATTATTGTTACGACAACGCGTGGCTCTAATAATTCATAATAGGCTGCTATACTAAATTTTAAATCAAGATCAGAAAATGCTGTTAAGGCAGTCCCTAAACCTTTTGATTTAATAGTAGGAACAAAATCTCTAATAACAATCAGCATCTCATTCCATGATTGGTTATCAACAAAAGAAACCAAAATCACCAAGAAAGTTGGAATGACAAAAAACAAACTCATCCATATTAAATATGGAGCGACATAGTATCTGAGCTTTTTTTGCATCTTAATCCCCTACTTCTACAATGTAAGAATCATCTGAATCCCATAAATACCAAGCATTTTCACCCCAGTGAACAACTTCCGTACCATCTTCATAGAAAATATCATGTTGTTCAAATGCTTTAATATAAGCTTTTTGACCGGGAACCTCAAGAAAATATTTACTTTGGAAACCTGCATAAATAACATCGTATACTTTCCCTTGAACCAAGTTATGCCACTCATTAGGAAGTTTAGGTTTATTTTTAAGGACTTCTATTTTTTCAGGACGAACAGTTAAAACAACACGTTGTCCAACATTCACTTTTTTATCTAATTCAACAATAACTTCGCCAAAGCTTGTAGACATAGTGGCATGTTTTTCATCTAAAATTTTAGTTATATGGCCT
>JBOFDR010000079.1:0-4069 GCA_051647205.1 Brevinema sp.
GATCCTCGTCTGTAAATTGATACTTTTATATTAATTATAGTATATATACATAGAGAGTCAATAGTAAATAGCGAAGCTTTTTAGCTGTGCTACCCTACTAAATTTTGTATAAAAATCATAAATAATTCAAGACTAAATCTATATAGAATAATACTTATACAGTGTTTTAAACACTATATTAATCTCTTTTTCCATCTGAGTATATTCTCAATAACGAGTGCTAATGCAAAATCAGTGATTGAAAATGTAGGTGTTGTGTCAAATTCAATATAGATAGACCAGAATACGATCACTAATAGAATAGACCATCCCAGTCTCATTAATAAGTACTGATAGGAATAGACTGGTGTTAATGCTTAATGATGCTTCTAGTAGGTATTATTCAACTTTAGTGATAATAAAACTTATAATAAATGATGTTACAAAAGAAATCAAACATGTGATAATAGCGTGGACAATATTAAAAGGGTTTTCCCCAATAAATACTGGAAGAGCTGCTAGTCCAGGGGAAGCAAAAGCATAGCGTACCAGACCGCTTAACCCTGCATAAATACCACCACTACCACCACCAATCATCGCTGCAATGAGGGCATTCTTATATTTTATGGTTACACCAAACAAAGAGGGCTCCGTAATCCCGAGTAAGGCAGTAATTCCCGAGGAAAATGCGGTTTCTTTCAGCTCTAATTTTTTTGTTTTAAAAGCAACAGCGAGTGTTGCTCCTCCTTGTGCGATGTTAGAGGCAAGCATCCCAGGGCCATTAACTTGCTCAAAACCCTGTTGAGATAACTGAATTGTTGCAATAGGGGTTAAACTCCAAGCCGTTCCTGTAAGGAGCATAAGTGGCTGGAAAGCTCCCATTAGGAGAGGGATGAGCCAACTAACATTTTTATTGATGATGTTAGCTCCGGCTGCAATTACATCATTTAAAAAAGAACCAAATGGTCCAATGATTAAGAGGGCAACAACTCCTGTGATAAGGATAGTAATTAAAGGTTTGATGAAGAATTTAATCATCTCGGGAGTATATTTATCTGCAAACTTTTCTATGTAAGATTGAAACCAGACTGTTAAAATAATGGGAAGAACACTTCCTCCGTAATCAATGAGGGTTAGGGGGACACTAAGGAAAGAAACATCTCCCTGAGATCCAAGAAGAGAAATCCAGCTAGGGTGTAGGAGAATACCTGCTATAGCAAGGGATACACCAGTATTGGTTTCAAATTTAAGAGCAGCCCCGTAAGCAAGTAAAATTGGTAGAAAGTAGAAAGCCGCATCAGAAATCATGTTGATGATATAATACGTATGACCATCAGTGTTGATCGACTTTGTCACTACTAATAAGGCTAGTGCAGCTTTGATCATCCCTGCCCCTGTAATGGCTGGGATCATTGGAGTAAAAATTGTTGCAACCGTATTAAAAATTTGATCCATTCCAGAAAACTTACGAGCACTTTTGGAAGCTGAGGGGCTCTTCGATTGATTTCCTTGAAGGACGGTATTTATTAACTTATATAATTGTTGGACATTTTGTCCGACAATTATCTGAAATTGCCCACCACCGTCAACAGTATCGATGACACCATCTAAGTTCTTTAAATCCTCTACATGAATAATACTTTGATCATGTAATTCAAATCTCAGTCGTGTTGCACAGTGCGTTAACTTAGCGATATTGTCTTTCCCTCCAATAAGGCTGATGATACTAACGCTAAGAGCAGAATGATCGATTTTCATAATTAGCTCCTTGCTATATTTTATTATTTTGTATTAAATTTTGATACCAATAAAAACTGTCTTTTGGGATTCTCTTTTTTGATCCTTCTCCTCTGCTGTTTTGATCGACATAGATCATCCCATAACGTTTTTCCATCTCAGCACTAGAAGCACTAATAATATCAATGATTCCCCAAGAAAGATACCCCATTACAGGAATATTGTCTTTCATTGCTTCTGCTAGGTAATAAATATGTTCCTTGAGGAAGCCTATCCTATAAGAGTCGTGGACTTGCCCGTTTTCTATCGTGTCGATAGCACCAATACCATTTTCTACGATGAATAAAGGCTTGTGGTACCGTTCATAAAGGCGGTATAGGGCGATTTGTAAGCCTTTAGGGTCGATAGTCCAGCCCCATTTATTTACAAGTAAGAAAGGATTTGGAATGCCTTTTTGAATATTCCCATTTTGTAGTTGTTTGGCATTAAAGTCGCTCGTAACCACCCTGCTGGAATAATAGCTGAAACTTACAAAGTCAACAGTATGTTTGAGGATTTCAAGATCTTCCTGAGAAATTTCAATGTTTAAGGAAGATAGCATTTTTTTTGCGTAAAAAGGATATTCTCCAAATACCTGCACATCACTGCATAGATAGAGTTCTTTCTCTTGAGAGATACTCGCAAGAATATCATCAGGGTTAGGGGTGTTGGGGTAAATAGGTGCGCAGGAGCTCATTCCTCCAATCAATGCGTTGGGGATAATTTCGTGGCAGAGTTTTACTGCTAAGGCACTGGCAACTAACTGATGATGAAGAGCCGTATATTTTATGTTATCTGCATTAGTGGAGTCTTTGATAATAACTCCAGCCCCTGAAAATGGAATAGCTAATGTGAAATTTAATTCGTTGAACGTAATCCAATACTTCACCTTATTTTTATAGCGATTGAAAACTGTAGAGCAATATTTTTCAAAAAATGTAATAAGTTGGTGGTTATACCACCCTCCGTATTTAGTCGCCAAAGTTAAGGGCAGTTCATAGTGAGATAAGGTAATAAGAGGTTCTATATTATGGGCAAGGAGTGTATCGAATAATTTATCGTAGAAGAGTAAGCCTTCTTCGTTAGCTTGGGAGTCATCTCCGTTGGGAAATATTCGACTCCATGCAATAGATGTCCGAAAACATTTAATGCCAAGTTCTGCCAGCAACGCGACATCTTCAGCAAAATTTTCATAAAAATTAATTCCATAATGGAAAGGACACTCGTTATTGCCAATCTCAAAGTTTGGAGGCCATACAATCCCTTTGGGAGAAACATCTGTAGTAGAGAGACCTTTTCCGTGGATATTATACGCGCCTTCTGCTTGATTTGCAGAGATCGCTCCTCCCCATAAGAAATCTTTAGGAAAATCAAAGCTCATAGAACCTCCATGCTTATTTTGTTATATTATAAAAGAAAGAAAAATAAAGTCAATAGAAAATATTATTCCTTTTTATTTTCTAATAATGGTTAGATTGATAAAAATATTTTCTAATATGGGGCGTTGACAAAGAAAAGAGGATGTCTTATAATGTGAATACAAAGTTTGGAGTAAAGAATGAACTATTCTCAGAGAAT
The DNA here is from genome assembly GCA_051647205.1 of Brevinema sp. GTDB lineage: Bacteria > Spirochaetota > Brevinematia > Brevinematales > Brevinemataceae > Brevinema_A. The sequence continues at coordinate 3,334 of JBOFDR010000079.1, forward strand.
CTTGATACTTGATTATCTTAAATGTAATGATTCTATAACTATTCATCAAGTTGTAGAACTGTGTGGTATCTCTATCCCTACGGCTCGCAAATTTCTTCAAATATTGGCGAAAGATAATATTATTGTTTTTGAAAGAGGCAAAGCGACGGGAACCCCTTCCTTTTTTGACTCTATATTAAATTGGAAAATCCACGTTAATCGGGAAGAAAAAGAAAGTATGGCAAAATATGCTGCTGCACTTGTTCAGCCTGGACAAACTGTTTTTATAGGTGGAGGATCCACCACTTATTTTATTTTGCCTCATATTATTCATATTAAAGATATCACTATTGTTACAAATGCAATGCCTATCCTTAACTTTGTAATCCAATATCCTCAATTAAAACTTATTGTCCTTGGAGGTATTTGGAATAGCCATGCAGAATCTCTTGAGGGGCACCCATTTCAGCAAATGCTTGATTTCTATCCTGACATAGCGTTTATTGGGGCTATGGGGATTGACCCTCAACGAGGAGTTACACAAAATACTCCTATAATTTATCAGCAAGAATCTCGGGTATATCAAGTAAGTTCTTGTGGATATATTCTAGTAGACAGCTTTAAATTTGAAACAGCTTTTCCTTGGTCTATACTTCCTAGCTCTGCAATCCGTAATATTATTACAACTAACAAAACTTCCCAAGATAGGGTGGATAATTTTATAAAAAATGGGGTATCTGTCCACATTGTTTCTTAA
>JBOFDR010000080.1:0-1624 GCA_051647205.1 Brevinema sp.
ACCTTTCTTTGAGATAAGAATCTTTGATTTAGAATACCTACCTTATGATATATTAACTCCATATAATTTTCTAAGCCAATTCGTAAATCAATCCACATACGATATTTAACACCATTTTTAATACAATAATCAAAATAGAGAACTTCATTATCTCTGAATTTATCAAAAGATTCAAATTCGCCATAAGGAAGTGGTTTTTCAACGATTGTCGAACTACCCGTAGGCACATCATTATAAAATGTATCTACAACACCATCAACAGTTTTTGTATTATTCCAGATTTCAAAATCTGTTGAATTATTCCATTTAATGAAATCTAACATTTTCCCACGAAACTTGTTATTTTCAAGCTTGATATAAAGAAATCGTTTGAGATTTTCATCATAAGATTTACCAAAATCAATAATTATTTGATTTCCATATTTTTCAGTATTAGGATGGAAAATTACATCAATATTATTTCTGATGAATTTTCTTTTTTCTTTTTGTCCTTGTATATCAGCAATAAATGTTTGTTTATAGGTAGTATAATCATAACTAAAATTACCATACATCCAATAATTAGAACTATAGTTAAAATAAATATTCCCTCGTTCTTGTAATTTCTTAAAGGTTTCAAAAGAAATCCTTGATGAATTAGCAAAATTTTGTGTGGACTCCAAGTTTTCATAATCTTGTGTCAAGGTACACCCTGACAATAAAAATGCAATACTACAAAATATTTTTAATACATGTTTAAACATGATAACTCCTTAAATAAATCAATATATTTTATTAATTATATATTTAGTTTTTCTTTTTAGATTGTATAATTTTATAGTAATTCAAATTATAAAGTATACTTAAGGATTAAGTATGTTTAATTTGTTAAAAATTGTCATATGATCATATAGTTCAACAATTTATATGTATTTATAAATTTCATACCTCTTTAATCAACTCTATTTATTTCTTTTTATAACTGACTTCTAAGAATATGTTTGATAGAATTTCAGACATCCAATTTTAATAGCATCATCTTACTTATACTAATGATATAGCTCCTTTACGATATTTTAATTAATATAGAATCATATTTTTAAGAATTCAAAACCTCTTATCTCTTTAAGAAGAATATCTAATATTTCTAAACAAATTTGCATCCTTAATTTACAATATAACGAGCTTGATTATATACAGCTATTTGTACTCTAAATTTCTTTGCATAGCATTCTTTTTATTTATCATATTCATTAAATATGACCCTCATATAATTGAAATAATTCATTTATTTAAAATAAACTTTTACCTATTGACACATATTCTCATATCATGGTATACTAAAGCATACAGATAGACATTATATCAAGGAGATACCCATGAAAAAAATAACGTTATTACTATCTATATCTAGTATCTTTTTTCTTTTAGGAAGTTGCTCCTCATCTGATACACTATCTAACTCAGCTGAAAAAGAAAGACCACAAGCAACAGAAGCAAGGTTAAAAGATTCCTTAGCTCAACTAGGATCTGTAAAAGGTTTTAATAAAATGATTTCTGTAGAAACTACTACTTGTAGCGAATTTACAGAAATAGCAGAGAAAAATCTATATCTTAAAGGATCAGATATTAAAGAGACTATGAT
>JBOFDR010000081.1:0-8107 GCA_051647205.1 Brevinema sp.
ATAGGATCTTGGAAGATCCATGTATAAAATATATTTTCTACAAACAATCTTCCTCTAATCCTAGATTTGGGTAAAATGGAGTCCCCCTCCCCATTTTTGTATATTATTTTGATACCTGCACAGAACGAAATTAAGAAAAATATCCAAAAACAATAAGTTTTTTGCATCTCGTAGCCTCCTAAAGAGCTGAGTCAAATCTATTAAGGAAAATACTACATATTACAATATATCTTTCTTTTATAAATACAACATTGTATAAATTTCATTCTATTATCATATATTTGTTACTCCCATCTAATATCAATAGTATATTCTTCTATAAATACTTCTTCTTCGATTGAAGAATCATCACTCAAAGTAGTATTGATACTTTGATCTTTGAGAGTTGGCACTATAACATCTGACTCTCCAGTTTTATTCATATCGATTGGAGTCAATATGTCAGAGTTATCTTTACTTTTTTGATTTGATTTGTCTTTGTTTACAACTGTTTTATCAGCTAACTTTAAAAGTTCTCTACTTTGTTCATATTCGTTATCATTGTTCATTTTTTCTTTTGATATTATAGAACTTATTTGTTTTGACATCGAATCAATAGTATCTTTAACAAAATCTAATGCATTTACCCTAGGAGGATCACCTATTCCTTTATCAGAAAGTTTTATAGGTTCTGATAAGGTTTTATCTTTTGTTGTACTAATATCTGCTAAGCTTGTTACTGTAGCAATACTAGTATCACTCATTGTACTTGGTCTTGCAGATCTTGAATCACTTGTGTTTTTTGGTTTCAAATCTTTACTACTCATATCTTTTGATACACTCGATCCTATCTCACCACCTATTCCTTTATCAGAAAGTTTTATAGGTTCTGATAAGGTTTTATCTTTTGTTGTACTAATATCTGAATTAGGAAAATTATTAGCACCTTTTAGTTTTAAATCTCTATTGCCTCTCAGCATAGAACCAAATTCTCTTCCTTCTTCATTAGATAAGGAACAGCTATTAAAAAATATTATTGCTATTAATAATCGAATCATTTAGAACTCCTATTTATATAAATAGCTCAAACTATATAATAATTATACTCGTTAGTTTTTATTTGTAATTTTCGAAATCTCATTGGATCTTATGGAACAAGATGATAAATATCAAAATTAGGTATTTTTGTGAAATCATGAGAGTTAAGAAGTAAATAAGGATCAACACCTATTTTATTTTCAAAATTCTCAAGACTATAATCTTTATGGGAAAGAGCAACTCCTTTTTTGCTTAAATCAATAAATAAGAACATCGTTCCCTCATTATTTATTTTAGATAAAAAAATATGTTCTCTTTTTTTATAGTTCTTTTTAAAACTTGATGAAATCCATTTGAAGTGATTTTTCAGATCTCTTTCCCAATAAATCTCATTATCAACTAAAAAAGTGGAAACATAATAATTTTGTATCGTAACATTTTTAGCTTGTGTAGAAGAGTAAGATCGAAATCCCATAATTTGAGTGTCAAATGTCCCTTCTTTAATACCATATTTGTAGATAGTGAACTCTTTTGTCTTAGAATCTATTTCATAAAAAACACAGAAAACTGCTATTCGATTCATGTGATAATCTATAAACAAAGAAATTTCTTGAAAGGCTTTTGCATCGTCTGATAAAAGATATTGTGTTTGAAGTATTTTTTTACTTAAACGCCACGTTAACACTTTTCCAGGAAAATCTTTATGAAACAAATACTTTAATAAACCATCATGTTTAGAGATTACTTGAATCATATGATCCCAAAGCTCATCTGCACCATAACGATAATCTAAAACATCTTCGGACTGAATATAAAGATGTTTTTTAAGATCTGGATCAATTCTTTCTATTTGCTTTGCTAATAGTGTTTTATTAGAATCAAGCAAGATAAGCCGTTGATCAATAACGCTCATTTTATAATTAAAAAGTCGCTGATTTCCGCCATCAAATATAGTACATGAAAATAGTGGCAACAACATTAAACATAAAAAATATTTGATACGAAACATCCATAGCCTTCCTTAATACCATATTACTTAAAACATAGTATTTATCATTTTTATCTTATTATTTTATGTAACACAAAATATTATTGATTTTTTCTTTCCAAAACAATTTTTTCGTTAAGATAATAAAAATCTGAAGCTCCATCATAGATATTGTCAAACAAAGAAAGATCAAGGTCTCGTTTTTTGATTTTATACAAAACCAAAGGTACCCGTTCTGAAACATTACTATTGACTTTTCGTTCTTCACGACCACTTTTGGTGATTAAAGAAGATATGGTATAAATTTCTTGTATAAAATGAAAAGAAGCCTTTTCTTTATTTTTTGATACACTGTCGGTAATGTTGTCACCAGAAGATGATCTAATAGGAAATTCTATCTGCATTTTAGGAGAAATAGAACCATTGGAAACAGTTATCATAACAACATCATTATTAAAACGACGACCGTGTAGATGAAAATCAGGAGAGGTTTTTTGTACGATTCCTGAATAAATTGTTTGGACACCTCTTGTAACAAAACGATGATCAGTATCTATTGTATAAAAATATTCTTCCCTAATCTTAAGCCCATGTTGTTGACGAATGCTTTTGAGTACTGTGAAACAACCTGAAGTTAAAGAAGGTACTACTGATTGAGATTTAGTAGTAAGCTTATCTTGATCCAAAGAACAAGCCACTAAAATTACTGATAAAAATGATAAAAAATAAAAATTTTTAAATAACATCTCTGACTCTCCTAAACAAATAATATATATAGATTAATAGTTGTCTACACAATATATATTCTTTGTTTTTATATAAATATAAAAGAAAAGAATTTTATCTACTTATAGTTTAGTAAAGGGGCAAAGATGATTTCAATAAACAAAGATAATCGCAAAAATACAGAGTAAATGTTAGCATGAGACTATCTTTGAGTTGTATACCTAGTGTGTTGATTAATTTCCAATAATAAAGAAAATGCTTAATAAAATAATATTTAGTAATATATTACAAATAAAAAATCCTACTTTTCTTAAATTAAGAAAAGTAGGATTTTAGTCTGAAAAATATCAAAAAAATTTTTATAAAAACCACATTTTAATTGCTAAAACAATCATAATAAGAGAAAAAGATCTTCTTAAAAGAAGCGATGCAATAGCAATATCTTTTAATACCGTATTAACAATCCAAGCTCCAATAGCAGATCCGATGAACACACCTATCCAAAGGATAAGTGCTATTTTGATATTAGTATTTCCATGTTTGTAGTATTGAAAGGCTGCCACCATTGATGGGGAGATCAAAAATAATGCTAATACGGTTCCTTGAGCTACTTTTTGAGGAAATCCTATTATCAAAGTAAGCATAGGTACGATCACCACAGCACCGCCAATCCCAAAGAGACCACTTAATACACCACCTGAAAATCCTATTAATAAAATAGGGATAATATTTGTCATATTTTTTCCTTATATTATGCTAGATTCTTATATCTATAAAATAATAAAGACCCCTTTTTATGGGATCTTTACTATCATTTTTTCTTATTTAATATTATTTAAGGGATCTCTACTCTTTGTAACATTTGATCGATGATTGTATCTGATGTTAAACCTTCAGCTTCCGCCTCAAAAGAGATTAGTACCCTGTGGCGAAGCACTTCATGAGCTACAGCTTTGATATCTTCTGGAATCACATAGGCACGGCCGTCAAAGAATGCTTCTGCTTTTGCAGCTTTTAGGAATGCTAAAGAAGCACGTGGAGAAGCACCTGCTTTAATAAATTCAGGTTTTATATTTGCAGATTCTGGCTCACGGGTTGCATAGACGAGATTAACAATATACTCTACAATTTTTTCATCAGCATAAATCTGCTTAACAAACTGCTGTAAATCTAAGACTTGATCCTTTGAGAGGACTTTTTTTGCTTCTGGTTCTATAAGTCCACCCATTCTGGTGACAATTCTTTTTTCTTCAGCTCTTGTAGGATAGTTTGCAATTACCTTTAGTAAAAAACGATCCATCTGAGCTTCAGGTAAAGTATAAGTACCTTCTTGTTCAATAGGATTTTGAGTTGCCATTACCAAAAAAGGATTTGGTAATTCAAATGTCGTATCTCCAATTGTCACAGTTTTTTCTTGCATTGCTTCTAATAGAGCTGCTTGAACTTTTGCAGGAGCACGATTAATCTCATCTGCAAGGACAAAATTTGTAAAAACAGGTCCTTTTTTAACATCAAAACTACCCTTACCTTGATTATAAATCAAAGTACCACGGATATCAGCTGGAAGCATATCTGGAGTAAATTGGACTCTCTGAAAATCCAAATCCAAAATCCTAGCTAAAGTATTAATCGCTAGTGTCTTAGCCAATCCTGGCAATCCTTCTAAAAGAATATGACCACCAGTTAAAAGTCCTGTCATTAATGATTTATAGATCGATTTTTGACCAACAATCACTTTTTCAAATTCTGCTTCAATCCGTGTCAACATTTCTTTTTTTTCTGAAGCCATTTCCGTAACTCTACGAATATCGATATCCATTACTCATCTCCTAATCTAAATATCGTTTATACCATTATCCAAATATCATCGCCAAGACACCTAAGATGAAAAATTTGTAAATATACACCTGCGATTCTGAAAAGCGATGAAAAGAAAATTTTATTGCAATCGCTGACATTCCTATTAAAATAATTGAAAACCCTATTCCTGCACCTAAAGAATAAACCACTGTTTCAACGGGATTAAAACGATAAGTCATAATAGTTGCAAGAACAATAGGTATAATTGCATCACCTCGTTTAGTAAAACCACGAACACCACTCTTTATGATTGACTTTGGTAACAAACGATCCATTAAAATACTAACCATAAGCTCTGTACTAAGCAAAAAGAGTAAAATAAAAATTTCTTTACTTGGAGTATTAAAGTAAGGGGTAACTATCAGCATAATGAGTGTTTGGATCATTAAAAATAGAGTAAATCGTAAACTTACCCATAAGGATTCTTTTAGAGTATAGGAAAATAAAATGAACATACCAAGACCAATAGCATGAAAAGTTAGCAAATTATAAAACATTGCACCTTCCATAAAAACTTCAATAATATTTTCAAATAACTTTGCATAATTCATGAGAGTCTCCTACTAATTCTTGGATTTTTTAAAAGACTGAATGACCACAAGAAAGATCATAACACCCCAAAAACTCATTGCCCTTGTTTGGAGAGGAGAAAAACTCATATTAGAAAACCAATTGAAAACTTCTTGTTGTCGTGATCTAAATGGCACATTCATTCCAAAAGTATAAATATTACCAAATTCTCCAAAACGGAAATCTAGTGATCCGTGTGCATATATATCTCTGAGACAAGCAAAAAGTAAAATAAGTACAGCTGTAATTATTGCTTCGACAAAATGAGTTGCTTCGTTATTATGTTCATCATGATCCAACCAACAAAGTAATAAAGCAGAAGCTGTCATCGAGGTAGGAAAAATAAATTTTAATTTTTCATAGATTTCCCAGTCAATCATCCCGACAGCTAGAATATATAAAATACCTAAAGAAATACCTAAAAAAGTTACTAAATAAACAGATTCTATAGCGTGGATTTTATGTTCTAAAAAATCACTTAAAATCCCTAATAAAGGGTAGATTAAGAAAATACCAATCGCAACAACTACCCCTTCTGCAGCAAATGCTGTTGTATAAAGAAGAGGATAAAGTAAAAAACGAATTAATATGCCTGAGTAATGCTTTGTATTTATCATTTTTTTCCTCGACTGTTAAGATATTTTTTACGTTTTTCATCAGCAAGTTTAACAATGTTAATAATTTTTGTTGTAGATTGAGTTGCACCAGAAATAATATCAATAGCATATTGAGTAAGATCAAGAGTATTTATTTGTAAATCCTCTATAGTTAATCCAATAAGCTTTTTTTCCCAATCATGAAAATAAAGCTTATCACCAATACCTCTTGTTTCTTCATAAGGAGGTAGAATTTCAATGTTTTTAATTTCCTCACCTTGGAACACAACCACAATATCAATTGTACGAGCCTTAAAACCATGATCTGCTGCAAAAACAACATCTAAAATCTCTTGATTTTCATCAACTACCTTAAACATATCAGAAGTGATTTTTTCAGTAACAACATAATTATCAAATAAATTACGAAGAATTTGTTGATTTTGATTGTCTTTTCGAGATTGGAACTCTTCTAGAGGAATGAAGTGAGTACCTAAAAAAGAGATTACGGCAATAGTAGATGCTAGAATAATCTTACTCCAAAAAATAGGAGATTCTGTTTTTTCATTAGTATCAGTAGCTGCAGGTTTTGCATAATATTGACTACGGTAGATTCTTTCAAATAAAGCACTGCTAAAATTAAGAAAGAGAAGAATTATTGTTTGTGGATCACCGTGATGCCATTTAATACGTGCAATTGCTACTAAAAAACCACCTAATAAGGCTATGGCATAACGAGCTTTTTGATTTATAGGTGTAGAACCATAATCCGTTAACATAAAAATAGCCACAAACATCGCTCCACCATAAAATGAGTACAAAGAAGCGGGGAAATAAAAGAGAGGTTGCTCCAGTGTTAAGCCACCAAAAATATAAGTCACTAGCCAAATAGTTGCCATATAAATAATAGGAAGCCATGGATCAATGATCTTTTTAATCACTAGATAAAGAAACGCAATGAATAAAATAATCATCGATGTCTCACCAATAGCACCAAATCGATTACCTATTAATAGATCAAACCAATTCACCAAAGGTAAATCAACTTGTCCCCCAACATAATTTCTAAGTGATATAAGGTAAGTAGGACCTGTTAAAGCATCTTGAAACATGGGTGTCGAAACACCAGTAATAGTATCTGTTCCTATAAGGAAATTACTATCATAGATGAAAGTTTTTTGCCCTGCAATAATGTGCATCGCCTCAATCACAGAGTCAATAAATGAAAAATTTGGGTTACTTTGCTGTACCAAAGGAACTAATTTTGGAAGAGGAAAAACCCATCTATTAAAAAGATCATTTGGAAAAAGTGTCATTACCAAAATACGACCAATTAGAGCGGGGTTAAAAATATTTTTAGATTCGATCGCAAAGAGCCATTTTGTCATAAATAATATTGTAACCACACCTATAACAACAATATACCAAGGAGTTGTAGGGGGTAAACTTAGACAAAAAATAAGCGTTGATATTTTCCAAGTATCACTTTGAAAATAAAAACTACTATAAAAATACCTAGAGATAAAAACAATAATCCCACCAGTAAGAAAAGCTATTAAGAAAATCACAATAGGAGCATAACCAAATAATAGTACAGACGCAAAAGCTACAAAAAATAGAGAAATAAGTACTTCACGCATGATGAGAGATGAATTCATTTTTGATCTAAGAAAAGGAGCTACAGACCATACTTTATCATAAACTTTCACAGGGCATCCTCCTATTTTTTTTGTGCCATCAAACTACGTTTACCTTGAAAAATAGTACTTCCTAAAGGTATATAGGAAGGACAAACATAACTGCATACATTACAAGCAATACACTCCATCATCCCTTCATCTGAAGCAAGATGAAATTCATCGGACCTAATCAAATTAATTAAACGAAAAGGCTCCAATCGCATCGGACAGTGGGATACACAGGCAGCACAAGCAATACACTCTACTTCTGGTTCATCAATTTCTCCTTCAAAGATCAAGACACCATTCATATTTTTAGTTGTACTTTTTGTATTTTCAAGAGATCGACCCATCATAGGTCCACCATTAATACCAACACAGGCATTAAAATCTGCAAACGGTCTCATAAATGCAGATATTGGTGTTCCAATTGGAACACGAAAATTACCAAACTCATTTGCAAGAGCACCATCAACAGTGACTGTTCTTTCGATAAGAGGTTTATGTTTGACTAAAGCTTCGTAGATTGCAAAAGCTGTTGCCACATTATGAACGACAACTCCTGCATCTGTTGAAAATTCTCGGTAATTTAATTCTTTATTGACGATTTGTTTGATAAGAAATTTTTCAAAACCACTAGGATAGATAGATTCTGTTTCAATAATTTGGAT
>JBOFDR010000082.1:0-3218 GCA_051647205.1 Brevinema sp.
ATGTTTTGATTTAATCAATGTGTTAGATTGTGAACGAAATTATTCCAAAGGCAAGCTTACCTCTGAGAATGAAAAATTTTATCAAAATCTAAAACAAATAGATGCTGATTCTCTTACGAAGCTTTTTATTCCCAGCTTAATCGGAAAATACACAAACAGTAATAATAAAAATAAGCCTTTAAAAGATGAAGCATTAACAATATATCGTGATCAATCAGAAGAAGCATATCGTCTTTTTGTTGACTCTTTATATCGTGTTATGATACCTTTGTTATTACCTGTTTCTGATCTTTGTACAACCATTCTTAAAGAGAAACAGAAAAAAAATCAAGCAATTTCTTTTGCTGAGAGTGAATTTATTTTTTTAGATGCTTTAAAACAAGAATTTTTTGTTAAAAAAATTCAATCGCGTATCCGATTTTTCTTTGCCGATGAGTTTCAAGATACCTCTGATATCCAAAAAGAAATCTTTGATTTTATTCTTACAGGAAAACATATCATCCCGTTTTTTGTTGGTGATCCTAAGCAATCGATCTATAGTTTTCGTAAAGCAAATGTTACAATATTCCAAAAAACAATAGAAGAATTCAATAATAAATCTTCCTTACAGAAATTTTCTGGACAAAAATCTGATGATCAAAAAAGTTATCGAGTTGCTTATTTAAATACAAATTATCGATCTGCTAGAACTTATGTTGATGTAGTAAATACACTTTTTATGGATATTTTTTCTCAAGATCAATCGGGAATCTGTTATCAAGATCAGTTATCCAAAAATGAAGATCAAGGAAAATTTTCTTATACCCTTGCCTTAGGTGTAGATGATCCGACTAATGCCAAGACATCCGAAAAAGAACAACAAAGTTATAAAGATGCTTTATCTGTAATTGATCATTATCTAAAAACAGAGGTTTCTCCAAGTCATATCATGGTGCTTTTTCAAAATAATAAAAATATTTTAGAGTTTTATTATCTTGTCAAAAAATATCAACCAGATCTTCCTATTTCTTCTTCAATCAAAAATCTACTGTGGGATAGCGAATATCTTGCATCTTTGATGAGTTTTTTACGTGCTGTGATGAGACCTTATCATAATCTCACAATGGTAGAACTTCTTAAAACTCCATTTTTTCGTAAAACTGATGATGAGATTACGATGATGATTTTATCTGCACAAAAAGAAAAAAAATATCTTTTTGATATGCTTGCTCAAGAAGATAAGGTGATTTTAGATGATTTTATGTTACTAAAAGATAAGATCTCTATTGAGGAGTTTGTTAATATCCTTATTAAACGTCTTTCTTATGAAGAATTTTTATTATCATTTCCTAATTTTGGTGATGCTCTGGCTACATTGCGATTGTTTGTTGAAGAAGCAAAAAATATTAATCAAAAAAAATCTCTGAGTTTAGCAGAATTTGTACAGTTTATTGATAATAAAAAACCTCAGATGAACGAGGCTGAATTCTCTGGCGAAGAAGGAAAAACTCTTCGATTGATGACAGTCCATAGCTCTAAGGGACTTGAATCTCCTTATGTAATCTATGTTCATTCACCAAAAAATAAAGAAAAACTTGTGAGATATCCACAATATCAAAAAGGACATGTTGCTTTTGATGTGTTTGGTAAAGGACAGATTGCTGCTGATGTGGCTGATTTTGTCAAAACAGATAATACTTCTGAGCAAAAACGACTTGCTTATGTTGCCTTAACAAGAGCTAAACAAGAATTTGTTTATTGTGGGCTTCCTTCACGTTATCGAAAAGATAAAACTTTTGAAACACACTGGGAGTCTTTTTTACACAAAGAATTAATCGAAACATATTTTTCTGCAGAGGATCATCAATTAGATTTACCAGAAATATCCGAGTGTAGTCATGCCTCTGAATCTCAAGATTCCTTTGCTCTTTATCAAAAACGTTTTGAAGAACTCCATACTCAATCTCATATTTTTGAAGAACTTCCTCAATTTTTATCGGTGTCCTTACTTTTAGATGCCGAGTTTAATCCAGAAGAGTTTGATAAAAAATATAATATGCATTCTTTTAATATCCTTGAACAATTTCGTGAGTTAACCGAAAAAGATGGGTTTTCTCTTTCTAAATCAGACGAAGGACAGTTGGTTCATGAATTATTACAGAAGTTTGACGCTCCGTCTTTTGAGGACGCACAACAATACTTAAATAGCCATCATCAAGATAAAAAAAATATCTTCCCAAACGTTTTAGATTATGCCTTTTCTTATTGGGATTCTTCTTTTTACCAAGGTATCATAAAAAATAGCTCTAGCCAAGATAAAGAACGTCAAGTTGTTTGTCTGATAAAAAATAATATTATTGTTCGATCTAGTTCTGACACATATATTTCATCAGATCAAGGATGTATGATCGTTGACTACAAACTTTCACTAAGTCCAAAAAATGTGGATCGTTATGTAAGACAGATCTCTTATTATGCTCTATTGTCCGAAAAATCAGGACATCCTGTAGATAAGATCTTTTTATTCAATCTTAAAGAAGGTAAAGAAATCGAAATCCTATGGAATAGTGATGAAGCAGAAACTTATTTTGATAATGCGGTTGACAAAGCATTGCAGTTATTGCAAGTGTCTCAAATTTCCTAAAAAGATAAAAGCCCTCAATTTTGAGGGCTTTTAAGCTAAAAGATCTAATATTAATCCTTTAAGGTGACCTGTTAATTTTAGTATATCCATACGATTTTTTTCATCAAAAAGAATTTTTTCTGCAAGATCAGCTAATCCTTGATCAATCGCCTCTGCTGTTCGATATAATTTGGTTCTAGTGATACCAACACGAGCTGTTATTTCTTTGATTTCTATATTTTTACTGACGCTTTTTAGAAGAAGTTTGATATGTTTTTTATACCTATTAAAATTTTCAGGTAAAGGTGTTTCTGATAATTCTTCACCTAAACGATCTACTTCTTCGGCTAAGAGAGAGATATTGTTTAAGATGGCATCAGGATCACTGAAGAGATTTGCTATAATGAGATCATCCTCAGAAGATTCACCAATCATCTTCATAAAAGATGATGTTTCTGATTTGGAAGTGCTTTTTTTAGATGAAGAAAATAAAGTTTTTTTTTGGGGAGCATTAGGAATAATTTTCATCTACAAAACTCCTTATATTTTATTTGCCACTAAAAGTGCTAAAAATTCAGTAACGAGATTTTCTGTCGCAACAGAAGTATCATGAGTT
>JBOFDR010000083.1:0-2484 GCA_051647205.1 Brevinema sp.
CCATGGCTTGCAGATCGTCCACCAGTAATAATAACAGGTAATATTTCATGGTGCCAACCTCGTTGGGGAACATCGATTTCATTATATGGATATTACTTTCATAGTGGCTACAACTATATACTTGATAACAGCGACAAAAGCAATAATACGTACAGACTACGAAAAACTGATAATCAAACAACATTTGATCTTCGCATCGCACAAGAAATTTTTATGAACAAAGCAAAAACATCTAAGAGTGTATTATTCTTTGAAGCAAAAAATCTTCTCGAAGCAAGATTTGATAAAGACTTCGATGGCGATAGTGACCAACCCGAACGCTCATTTGTTGTAGGCTGGAATGTTCAATTCTAATTTATGAATCCCATAATCCCTATCTAAGTCAGAGAGGGATTATTTATTTCTAAAGAACATTTCATATAATATATCTTATACTCTTTAAAATATAAACAAAAATCAGAGAATTATATAACTATAAAAAATTCAATAATCTAATTGGTCTAATACCACAAATACTTACATTTTTAATATACTAAATTATAGAAGTAATTTTGAAATTTCTCTATTGACAAAGAAATAACTACCTAGTATAATACTTTATATATCGTTTATATAAGGAGTTAAATAGTGAATTATTTATTATTAATACTATTATTTATTGGTGCTTGTTCTAATAAACAAAGTTATGAACTCAGTATTTTACATATGAACGATACACATGCAAAACATGAAGCAATTATTAAAACCAATAAAACAACAGGTGAAGTAATTACAAATGGCGGAGAAGCACAACTAGCTGGTGTTTTGGCAGAAGAAAAAACACTTAACCCAAATACACTGATTTTACATGCTGGGGACACAATGACAGGATCTGTTTATACTCTTATTTATAAAGGAGTAGAAGCATCTGAATTAATGAATATGTCTGGAATTCATATTGCTACATTAGGCAATCATGCCTTTGATTTTGGACTAGAAGGAGCCTATAATATGCTCAGTGTTCGAAAATTCCCAACTATTTCAGCAAATATATTTGAGTCAGATACAGGAAATCTTCTTTTAGACCCTTATATTCTTACCAATATTGGAGGAAAGAGCATTGCTATTATAGGATTAATGGTTAATGAAGAAGTGTTTACAGAAAGACTAGGATCACCAGGTTATATTAAAGTTACAGATGGAATAGAAACTCTAAAAACTCTTTTTACAACAGATAAAACATTGGCAAAAGCAGATATTTTTCTCCTTCTTTCACATTCTGGTTTTGAATATGATACAAAAATTGCAAAAGCTTTTCCTAATAAATTTGCTGTGATTATCGGTGGACACTCTCATACCCTTCTTGAGCAGCCTGTAAAAATAGGAAATACTCTCATTGTTCAAACCGAAAACAACCTGAAAAGAGTTGGACGACTGGATCTAACTTTTAAAGGGCGAAAAACAGAAGCTCAATACAAGCAAATTCTACTTACAAACACAGCCTACGATACAAATGTTGTAGCCTATATTAAAGATAAAAAAGTATTAGTAGATTCTCAAATGGGACAAAAAATAGGTGTGCTTATCGGAGATGATCTTGAAGATAGTAATATTCGCCAAAAAAGCATACCATTAGGAAATTTTTTAACAGACCTACTTTTAGATATTTATAAAGATAGTGCTATTGATTTTGCATTGATAAATTCTGGATCTGTCCGTACTTCTATAAATCATGGTGACATTACCTTAAAAACAATGTTTGAACTTCATCCTTTTGATAATACTGCTTATGTTGTTACACTTAGTGGAGCAACTATCCATGAGATATTGGCCCGTTCTGCAGACAAAAACTGGAATGAAGGTGGATTTTTAATGCTTTCCAAAGGGTTAGAAGTTACAACCGACTCAAACAGAATGATTAAATCAATAACTTTTAATGGATCAGCACTCAATTTAGATAAAGAATATAAAGTCCTCATAAGCGACTGGATGTATAACGGTGGTGATGGATATACCATGATCATACCAAATGCCAAAGAAGCACTTTATGTAGGGAGTGATTTTAGAGATATGTTCATTAAAAAAATTAAAGAACAAAAAATATTTAACACCTCAGATATTGATCTAACGGAACGCTGGAAATTCTCAGAATAAGTTTAGGAGTCCACTATGTATAAATTATTGTTAATTGCATTATGTACTTGTATCACAAATTCTTTTGCTCAAGATCAATCAATCTATACACGCTTTACTTATGAACAAATGACCAATATTGCTAGTTCATCACGACTATCACATCGTATTTTTTATACACCATCTACAGGTCCACATGCCACTTGGTTTGACTTTGTAAAAAAAGGAGATCTAAAAACTATCCAACAAATGGTCAAAAATGGTCAAGATATTGAGGTGAAAGATACAAACGCACTTGGTCAAACTGCACTTCTTTGGGCATCATTTTTAGGTTATTTAGATATTGTACAGTATCTTGTGTCAGAAGGGGCC
>JBOFDR010000084.1:0-2921 GCA_051647205.1 Brevinema sp.
ATTTTCGTTCATGCTATGGTTTATAATTTGTTTCATTTGAAACTCTTTAATTTGCCATGCATGTTCCAGGGTGTCTAGTTTTTGGAGGCTTTGTTCATTATGCAAGATAAGGCTTTTATAATGTGCTAGATATTTGTAAAGATTTGAAGATAAAGGCTGATTTGTGCTTATATCATCATATAATAAAGAAAGAAACTGTGCGATTGATTTGGAAGCTTCTTCACCTTTGTTAAGAACACTAATATTCTCTACCATTTTTTCTGTGAAGCTTGAAATATTATGATTTAATAGTTGAGTGTTTTGTAGAGACAGATTCAAAGTTTCTGTAATATACTTTGAATCTTTGATATTACTATCAATAACTTCATCGCCTTCTGTAGAGAGAACAATTGAATTCTCAATAAAATTTCTAATAGCAGACACACGCATAGCAATATTATTTACAGCATCATGGGACATGTCGGCAAGCACTCTAATTTCTTCAGCAACGCTGGAAAAATCAGAGCTTGAAGATCCGCCATGAGCAGCTTCGATAGAAGCACTAATAGATAGTAACTTTGTTTGTTCTGCAATATTTTTAATAGTAGTGAGTATCTCATTAATGTTGTTTGTTTCAATAGAAGTATCTTCGATAATCATAAAGATTTCTTGGAGTTGATTTTTAATAGAGCCACTTGTTGCGATAAAAGAGTTTAGAGAAGTAGTAGCTTCTTGAGTTGATAGTAGACATTGTATATGTTCTTGGTTTAGAGTATCAAAAGAATGAGAAATCAGTTCAGTATTATCTGTCAAATCATGAATATGAGTGTCAATATTTTGAAAGATGCTTCGCTGTGAGTCTAGATATTGAACTAGTTGTTCCATATTATTATCAATTGATTTTTTGCTTACTGTAAGATCTGAGAAAGTTACTACTTGATTATGAATAACCTCTGTAAAGTCGGTAATCTGTTTGCTTAATTTTCCCCTTTGTTCTATCATTGATAAGACCGATGAAAACAGTTTGTTAAATTTTTCAAAAATAGTATGAATAAAACCATTTAGTGCTTGTACAATAGAGCCCATCATATTTTTTTCTTGAAAGAAAAAAATAGTAGAGTCTATTCCACTTTCTGTACATTGGTGAAGAAAGTTATAAATTCTACTTTTAATATTTTCAGATAAACTATGGTAAAGATAAATAATCCACAGAACAGAAAATATAATTAAAAAGATATTATTAGTATTATGACTGATCAAAGAATTAATAGGAATCAAATCTGTAGTTTCTTTACTAAGACTATTAAGCATAAGAACTGTTTTAAGCATACTTAATACAATCAAAAACACCATAATCATATATAAAATAGAAGTTCTAGATTGGGAAATAAGTGATTTTTTACTACGTCTGTGGTAATCTTTAGCAAAAAATTCTTCGACGCTTATATTTGCATTAAGCAATGCGTATACAATAAGATAACCTGTTAAGATTTGCCAAAAAAAACGATAAGCTATGTTAACTATGCTTATTGGTATTGTAATATTTTCTTGGTAGTTTTTGGTTAAAAAATAAGTGGTTAGTATAGCTATACTTCCAGAAAGAATATTTAGTCCGATCATGATCGTAGGATTGTCAAATCTTTTCCGAGCATTTTCAAAACTATTACTATCTTGTAAATACTTTTTAATAGGAGAAATATAAAATATAGTGGCAAGAAGGTGGATCACTGTCATTATAGAATAGAATAATATGACCTTAGGATTAAACATATGCATTATCAGTGACTGTAATGGAACTATTTCTATTTTGCTAGGTTCAGGCATATTCACTAGTATTTCTTGCAGCATAGAAAAAGGAATCGCAAACACTAAACAAGCTATGTATACTTTACTAGTAAATATCTGTAAAGCTTTTATTTGTCTAGTGTTTTTAGTCATCAATAAAGGTGTTGTTTTTTCATTTAACATATCTTACTCTTTAAATATATTTTTTATATAGATATTATGTGATCTGATACATTATACACAAATTTTGTCAAAAATGAAAGTATAAAATTTAAAAAAAATAGTAACCAATATAGTTACTATTTTTTTGAGAATTAACTTTGGATTTATACTTTGAAATTATTTGGAATAATTGCTTTTGAGGGGATAACAATAATACCATCTTTAATGACATATTGATCACTTATATGATTTTTATGGCCTTTTTCATTAGTGAGTATAACATTATCTCCTATACGAGCATTTTTATCAATAATCGCGTTTTTAATAACGCAGTTCTTTCCTATCCCGATATTAGGGATTTGATTTTTTTTATTGCATTCTTTATCTGGTTTTGTTTCGAGCCAATCAGATCCCATAATTACAGTGTTTTCAATATAAGAATTTTCTTTAACAATAGTTCGTTGTCCAATAACAGTATGAATAAAAGTGCTTTTTTTAATGTGACAACCATCTGCAATTAATGAGTTTTTAATTGTACAATCCATAAAAATACTAGGAGCACACAGGCTTGGTCTTGATAATGTTTTCCAACTAGGATCGTATACATTAAATCCATGCTCAGAATCGGTCAGATCAATATTTGCTTTATGAAAATTAGATAAAGTTCCAATATCTTCCCAGTAACTATCATGAATAGCAATATGTACTTTGTAATTTTTGATAATAAAAGGGATAATTTCTTTACCAAAATCCATCATCTCTTTTTTTTCTGTTAAAATATTATTTAGTAATTCTAACCCAATCAGATACATACTCATTGAAGCAAATACAAAATCTTCTGGAAGCTTGTATTTTTCTCTTAAATTTTTGGGAATATACCATTCAGAATCCAAGATCGTATCCCCAGGTTTTTCCCAAAAATCGAGTACTTGATAGTCGGAGTTTACCTTTACAATCCCAAAGGAATTTGCCTCAGATCTTGGTATAGCTACTAC
>JBOFDR010000085.1:0-4435 GCA_051647205.1 Brevinema sp.
AGCAGGATAGTGGGTTTTGAGCCAAGCAATCTGGTAGGCTAAAATGGAGTAGGCAGCCGCATGAGATTTATTAAAGGCGTAGTTAGAAAAAGGGATTAATTGTTCAAAGAGATGCTCTGCTAATTTTGTGTCATACCCTCTTTCTATTGCACCATTGACCCATTTTGGTCGTACAGTTTCTAGCTCATCAGGCTTTTTCTTAGCCATGATACGACGTACAATATCTGCTTCTCCTAGTGAAAACCCTGATAACACCTGAGCAATTTGCATCACTTGTTCTTGGTACACAATAATCCCATATGTGTTTTTAAGTACTGGTTCAAGATTTTTATGATAACAATTAATCTCTTCTCGTCCTTGTTTTCGATTAATAAAACTTGGGATATTATCCATCGGACCAGGTCGGTATAGGGCATTCATAGCAATGAGATCTTCAATAGAAGAGGGCTTTAATTGTTGAATATAGTTGGTCATACCAGTCGATTCAAATTGAAAAATACCTGCTGTGAATCCTTTTGCAAACATAGCAAAAACTGCTTTATCATCTAAAGGAATCTGATCTAGATCAATCCAAACCTGATGATGCTGATAAATTTTTTCTATACAATCTCTAATAATAGAAAGGTTAGAAAGCCCCAAAATATCCATTTTAAGGAGACCATTCTCTTCTAAATACTTTCCTTCAAAAGAAGTTATTGTCGTATTTGATCGATCTTTGAAGAGAGGAATCACGTTGCTAAGAGCTTGTTTTGCTACGATCAATGCTGATGCGTGTGTGCCAAGGTTACGGATACGGTTGGTCAATTTTATAGAATATTCAATCCATTGTTTTTCTTTAAAATTAGTTCCATCAAGAATAGCTTTTAATTCAGCAATCTTATTTGCTTGATTACCAAGAAATTCATGAGCGTCTACAAGACCTGATATTTGGTTGACACGGGGGAGAGGAATTTCAAGAACACGTCCTACGTCTTTAAGAACGGCTTTTGCTTTATTATAACCAAAAGTGACAACATCTGCTGTTTTATCATTACCATAGTGAGAACGAAGATATTCTTTGACCTCATCACGTCTGTCATCTTCAAAATCAATATCAATATCAGGCATAGATACACGTTCCGGATTCAAAAAACGCTCAAAAAGCAGATCATAACGAAGAGGATCTACGTTGGTAATTCCAGTAGCATAACTGAGCAAAGCTCCTGCTGCAGATCCACGACCAGGTCCTACTAAGATTCCATTTTTTTTAGCAAATTGTACAAAATCACTTACTACTAAAAAATAGTTTGGAAATCCCATCTCGTTAACGATATCTAGTTCCCAATCTAATCGTTCTTCATATTCCAAAGGAATAGTGTTATTTAATTTTTTTGCTAGTTCTTTTTTACTTTTCAAACGAAGAAATTCTGCAGCTGTTATTCCTTCCGGAATTGGATATAAAGGGCTTTGGTCTTCAATTTTTGGAAATTCAACAATACACTGCTCAGCAATTTTAATAGTGTTTTCAATCGCTTCTGGGATATTTTGAAATAATTTCAACATTTCTTCTGTAGATCGAAAATATGAAGGGCCTTCTGTGGGGCTCTTTTCGCTAATAAAATCTTTGTCACGAATACAAGAAACAATCTCTAGTAATCTATGATCGTCACGATTGATATATTTTATAGGGTTAGTCGCGATAAGAGGAATCTTCTTTTCTTTAGCAAAAGAAATTAATGTGTTATTGGCAAATTTATCATCAGTTGTATTACGATCTTGGATTTCAATATAAAAATTTTCTTTCCCAAAAGTTTCTTGATAAAAACCAACTGTCTCTTCCATTTTTTCCAGATTTTGTTTGAGAGCAAAATGATACAATTCACCACTATGATCTGATGAAAGAACAATAATATCTTCCGAAAATTTAGTAAGTAATGTTTTATCCACACAAAAACGTCCAAAAAATCCATCATCGTAACCTTGAGATGAGATTTTTAAGAGATTTTGGTATCCATTAAAATTTTTTGCTAGTAAGACAATGGTGTATTTAGTGATGGGTAGATCTTCTTTTCTTTGAGAAGAAAATCGTGATTCTTGCATAATATCCAAGGTAATCCCAAAGATTGCTTTGATATCTTTGGCTTTTTTACGAAATTCAGGGACTGCAAACATATTATTATAATCTGTTAACGCAAGGGCTGATTGCCCATTTTTTTCTGTGGCATCAATTAATTCATCTATGGTAGGGATAGCTTGTAGGATTGAGTAGTGTGAAAAGGTATGAAGATTAACAAAATGGCTCATAAAACCTCTAAAATTAGAGAAAGGGAAGACAATGCTTCCCTTTCTCTTTGTATTTTTTGTAGATTATTATCTTGAGTAGTACTCGATAATAAGAGCAATATCACCAATAACAGGTACTTCTGCACGTGTTGGATAATAAGCTAATTTTGCTTGCATCTTAGCAGTGTCTCTTTCGATATAAGCAGGAATAATGATAGAACCATCATTCACAGCATTCACAAAAATTTCTTTGTTTTTAGATTTTTCTTTAAGAGTAACAATATCTGTTAGTCTTAAACGATAAGAAGGAATATCTACCTTTTTACCATTTACTAAGAAATGACCATGGTTTACAGCTTGACGAGCTCCATAAATAGAAGATGAAAATCCAGCTCTGTAAACAAAAGCATCTAAACGACGTTCAAGCAGTTGTGCTAAAAGCTCAACAGTATTCCCATCTAAACGTGATGCTTCTTTATAATTATCTCTCATTTGTTTTTCAGAAATATTATATTGAGCGCGGATTTTTTGTTTTTCTAATAATTGTGTTTTATAAACAGATATTTTGCCACGGAATTTTTTGGAAGCAGCAGCTTGACCAGGTCCGTAAGGCTTTTTTTCCATAATTTTAGCAGCTTTTTTTGTGATAGCAATCCCTAAATAGCGAGAGATTTTGACTTTAGGTCCATTTTTACGCATTCAGATTCTCCTAAACTTTTGTCCTATTACCAATTTTTGTGCAGCCATACAAAAAATTAATAATCATTAATATCCTTGTATTATACATGATTATAATCAAAAATTCAATCATTTTCTTAACTTTATTTTGAGAATTATTCATTATTTTCAATTTTTAAAAGAATATATTTGAATTTATCGCCTAAATCTTTCCATTCGATTTGGACAGGATAATGAAATATTAAATTTTCAGCAGAATTATTTCCGTAATTGATAGTACCAGCTTCTACTGGAGTTCCTAACCTGAAATAAGAATATAATTTTTCAAATTCTTCACCAACTTGACTCATATTTTTTGAATAGAAAGTTGTTTTCTTATTATCTAGCAATACAAAAAAATACGCTTTTTTAACATTGTAATTTTTGAATAATTCTTGTAAAAATGCTATATCTTTTAAAAAAGACCAAAAAGATTGGTTTGCAGGTGCTCCATCTGACGGATATTTTAACTCAATCGCTATCGTATCATTCGTTATTTTTTATTTTTATTCTCACGATCATAGTTAATAAGCAAATCAATCTCTTTCTTGACAGTATCGTCTTTTTCCCAATCCTTAAATTTCATTCATAGGAATTTCAAAATGCACCGTATGCCCTTGATTTTTTAGATGAACTGCCAATTCGTGCTGAAAACTAGCCTCGTTATATAGTTGATCTTTATTAATTGTTTTATCAATTTGATAAAGAAACTCTTCGCATATTTTTATTAATTCCATAACTACCTCTTTGGATTTTTTAATCAAAAAGATTTTCTTCTTGATTTTTGTTGTTTAATAAATGACTCATTTTTAGGTGATCATATGCTTTGAAGGAGGCAGAGCGACCACGGGGGGTACGTTGCAAATAGCCTTTTTGGATCAAATACGGCTCAATCACATCTTCTAAGGTTTCGATTTCTTCATTAAGCGTTGCTGCAAGAGCCGAAACTCCGACTGGTCCACCGTGATAATATTCAATAATAATCTGAAGCATTTTTCGATCTACTGTATCTAGTCCTTCACCATCAATATCAAGTTTCTCAAGTGTTCTTGCAATAAATGCATCATCAGCGATCTCAATATCTGCCACCAATGCAAAATCTGCCACACGTCGGAGCAGTCTATTTGCAATACGGGGGGTACCTCGAGATCGGCGTGCAAGCTCATGAGCTCCCGAATCACTAACTTGAATACCTAAAATATGAGAGGAACGAATGGTTACTTGCGATAGTTCTTCTTCGTTATAAAACTCCATTCTTTCAATAATCCCAAATCGAGAGCGAAGAGGTGCTGATAAAGATCCTGCTCTTGTAGTGGCACCAATCAGTGTAAATCTAGGAATAGCAAAAGATAAGGTCTTTGCCCCTGTTCCTTCACCAATCATAATATCAACTTTAAAATCTTCCATTGCCGAATACAAAATCTCTTCGAGCGTCTTTTTTAAGCGATGAATCTCA
>JBOFDR010000086.1:0-5190 GCA_051647205.1 Brevinema sp.
AATTCAAGAAAGTTTAAGATCATTTTCTGCAGATATTCAAGAAAAAATTCAAAACATTCTTGATGATACAAATAGTGACTGGAATGATAAATTTTCTGTATTGCTCCATCTGACGGGGAAAAATGAAAATGATCTTAACAAACAAAAAAACAATCTTTTTATCAATAATTGGAAGTCTATTTCAAAAGTTAGACAGCAATCGTTATTATTATTTAATGATATGAAAGAAGATGGTACTTTTTTTAGAATGTATTCTCTTTGGACCTTAAGTAACCTCTCGATATCTCAACAAAAACATGAAGAAGCTTGGCGACACATGATTGCTGCAATGAAATTATACTATGATAGTAAACCTGAATTACCTCTTACACACCGTCTAGCATCGAGTATTGGACAATTATTGTATCAATGTTCTCTAAATATTGATAAGCAAATCCAAATAAACACTCTCAAAAAATTTCATATTACAGCAGAACAGATTGTTTCTTATCTTAGTTTAAATAATAATAAAGAAAATATCGAAACCATGCAACTTCTTATGGTTTGGGAATCTCAGTTATCTAATTTTAAATAGTGCTTTTTAACTACTCCTTCTTTGAAAGAGCATTGCTTTTCAAATAATCATTAAACAAAAATCCCCTATTAATAGGGGATTTTTGTTATATAAATGTTAATTTCGGATTAACTTCCAGTACACTGGATCATCATCGTCTTGATAATCAATAATAATACCATCTTCTGTTAGTGACACAAAAATTTCTATATCTGTAGTAAAATCCATTGTTTTTCTGTCCAGAGAACCAATGGAAAGCTGAGCTATATCTTCATCAATAAGCCCATCAAAAAAAATATAATCAGGCTCTAAAGCAATAAACTCTTTTTCACCGTGATCCTCCTCCCACTCAAGAAGGTCATCCAAAGATGCTACCTCAAAAGTCAAAAGATCGGCATAATTACTATCTGTGTTATTTGGGTATTCAAAAATCCGTTCCATCTTGAGAAAAAGTCGTTCTCCTGTTTCATTGTGTTGATAAGAATGAAACCAAATATCTCGAAAATGTTTTGGTATTTCTTGTAATAAAGGGTGAGAATCTTCTGCGAAAGTAATAAAATTTCGTCCGTCTATATGCATGGTAAACCTATTTATTTTTATTTTCTTCTTGTTTTTGACGTAAATCTTCGTTAGAAATCCAAGCTTTAATATTTTTTTTATGAGCAAAAATAAGCAATATTGATAAAATAAAAGCAGTAATTTGAAATTCTTGAGAAGTATTTGGGTTAAAAAATACTATTAAAGGAAAACAAATACCTGTAACAACAGAAGCTCTTCCAATAATTTTTTTTCCAAAAGTGAAAAACACTAATAAAAAAAGTGCTAAGCTTAAAATCATGACAATAGGAGCAAGAACAAAAACAATTCCTCCTGTTGTTGCAACGCCTTTACCACCCTTAAATCGCATCCAAGGAGAAAACACATGTCCCAATACAGCACTAAATCCAATCAAAATTTGAAAAAAATCGTATGATGAAATATCGATATCAAATAAAGAACGAAAAATAAAAATTGCAACCATTCCCTTTGCCATATCAAGAATCATAATAGGAAGCATTCCTTGCCAAAAACCAAACTGTCGACCGACATTAGTAGCACCAATATTCCCAGAGCCAGCATTTCGTATATCTACACCTCTCATGAGACCATAAATTAACCCAAAAGGAATACTTCCTAATAAAAATCCAAGAACAGATAAAAGGATACCCATAATGGTGGTATTTGAAATAATTTCTTGCATAATCAAACTCCTAAGACATTAAGATAATTTGCTAAAATCAGCATATTTATTGAGTAAGATACTAATTTTAGATAATAGAGCAATACGATTTTGTTCTTTTTTATCACCAGTTTTAACCATAATTTGCTCAAAAAATAGTGTGATTGGTTTTTCTAATGTCACTAACTCTAAGAGAGCTTTATTATGTGAAGTATTCTGGCATTTTTCCAGTGTTTTTAAGTATTCTTGATACAATTTTTTTTCAGCATCTTCGAGTAATAAAGAAGGTTCAAACTCAGATATTGATTGATCTTTTGTAATATTATTAATACGTTTTGCTAATTCCACAAGGACAGCAAAACGATCTTTTTCTTGGAGACGAATTTCTTGAAGAGCCTGTGCTTTATTAGTATCATCAAGAATAAAATTAATATCAGTTGCTAATACGGCATTTATCGTATCTGTCGTAATGTCTAAAGATTTTAAAACCCCTTCAAAGCGAACCTTAATAAATTCTTTTAAAAGTTTTTGCCACTCTTGTTCAGAAATCACTAGTATAGGATTATACAACGATCGAAACTTATCTAACATCTCATCAATAGAAAAATCTTTCCATTGGAATTGCTGTATTAAGGAAATAATACCAATGGTCTGTCTTCTGAGAGCATAAGGATCTTTAGATCCTGTGACTGTTTTGCCTACGGCATATAAAGTTAATAAATTGTCCACACGATCAGCGAGTCCAAGTAACGCAGAAAATTCTGTAGTAGGTAATAATTGTTCATCTTCACAGGTCATTGGGTAATAGTGTTCTTTGATAGCTAGAATAATATCTTTGGGAAGATGAGTAGCACTAGCATAATAAGACCCAATAATTCCTTGCAATTCAGGAAATTCACCAACCATCAGCGATGCTAAATCTGCTTTACAAAGAACAGTGGCTTGACTAAGATGCTTAGCTGATACTTCAGGAGCAAATTTTAATCTAAAATACTCTACGATTTTCTGCATACGATTAATTTTATTAGCAAGACTTCCTGCTCCATCTACAAAAGAAATAGATTTGAGAGATTCTGCATAAAAAGAGAGACCTTTTTGAATATCCTCATCAAAGAAAAAGCGTCCATCTGTAAATCTTGCCGTAAGTACTCTATCATTTCCAGCTAAAACATTTTGACGAGTTAATTCATCATCTACAGGAATATTAGCAGTAATAATATAATGAGGGAGTAAATTATCCTCACAATCAACAAGAGGAATATATTTTTGGTGTACCTTCATCTCAGATATCAGTACTTCTTTTGGCAAGGATAAAAAAGAGGGATCAAAATCTGCTAATACTAAATGAGGAAATTCTGTCAACGAGGTTAAGGTATTTAAAAGATCTTCATCTAATAATATCCTTGCATTAAGCGAGCTAATTATTTTTGAGCTTTGATCTTTAATTGATTTTTTTCGTTCTTCAAAATCAGGAGTACAAAAAACACTCTCAAGTGTTTTTTGATATTCAGAGGCATGACTTAAATGAATTGGCTTTTCAGAAAGCTGTCGATGCCCTTTTAAGATACGATCAGCATTAAGTCCAAAGAAAGACACAGGTAGAATATCCTCGTCAATCAAAGCTACAATCCCACGTACAGGACGAATAAATTCAAAAATATCTCCACCATGATTCCAACGCATAGGTTGAGGAAATTGAATACTATCTATTAATTCTTTCAATAAAGAAGGAAGAATAGTATGTAAAGAAAGCCCTAGTTGTGTTTTTTTGATAAAAATATATGATTGACCTTTTATTTCTCGTTCTTCAAGATCTTTTAATGTAACACTGTAAGAACTCAGAAATCCTGTTAGTGCTTTAGTAGGATTCTTTTGATCATCATAAGCAGCCTTTAAGGAAGGACCTTTTTGCTCAATCTCACGATCTGCTCCTTTTAGTGGAAGTCCCTCTATTAAAAAGGCAAAACGCCTTGGTGTAGCAAAATGATGAATACGATCACTATTAAGCCCATATTTCATGAGTAATTCAGGTAATTTAGTTTGAATATGCTCTGATGTTTTGAGTAGAACACCATGAGGAACTTCTTCTAATAGTATTTCAAATAAAAAATGAGGCATTCCTTACACTCCCTTACAAAGCATTTAAATATCCACAAATTATACAATAAAAAACTTTTTTTTTCAAGTATTCTAACTGATAAGAACCTTAGTATATCTAATATGAGCAGTAAATTTTCATCGTTTTAAAAAATATTGCTAATTTGCTTATTTTTTACTATTTTTTTGCCGATTATATATTGTCATTAAATTTCATTTAGGATAATATTGAATAAATATAGGGATAATGATGATTTTATAAATATATTATTAATTTTATTCAAGTTTTCATTAAAAACTTGTCGAAACTTAAAATATACTTAATATATATATATATTACACATTATCAGTGGGAGTGTTCTATGAGCTTATTTCATTTACGTATACCAACAAATAACAAATTACTTATATTAGCTATTTTATTAATTACCCCTAGCGGTCTTTTTGCCCAATATAAATGGACTGTATATTCTGGAGATCCAACATTCCAAACACTTGAAGATAGTATTGACAATGGCCGTATTATCTATCATAAAAATGCTAAAAATAATTCTACCACTACAGGAAATCGTGGGGTGTTATTTGATACTACATTCTTTGCCTTTCCATCACTAACAGGCTCTTTTGCTTGGTCTCAGGTTCGTGTTAATATTGGTAAATTATCTTTTTATCCACATATTTTTACTCTAGATAGAGGAACAAGTACTTTAGCAATTGCTACTTTATACAATATTTCCCGTGTATCACCTGTTCGTGGTATCAGAACACGTCCAAGTTTTACACCAGCATCATTACTTCAGTTAGAAAAAGAAAAGATGAACTTTACCAAAATCAAATTTGTATCTGAAGGATTCTCTACAGAGTTAGTTCTTCAAGCAAGAAACCAAGAAACAGAGCTTAGCCTTAGTGACTATGATGTTAACTATAACTATTGGCTTAAATCAACTCCTAACCAAAAAGAAGTTGTTGATCTCAGAACATTCTTTGCTCGTCCTTTGAAATCATTTAAAGTTAGAGCATATAGTGATAAAGGTTATCTCGATACAACATTAACTGGTGCTAAAGTACAAGTTATTGGAGACGTCTTTGTACGAACAATCGATCTATATCAACGTCTTGTAGATCCTAACTATGTGAACATAGATCCTAACTCTAAAACTAATGCAGCTCCTAGAAGACCAGCAGCTCCTAGAACAACCACACAAAAACAGACAGTTGAGAAAAAAGTTGTTTCCACAAATAAAAGACCTGCTCAGCAAAAAGTTGCAAGACCTAAATAATCAAAAACACCCCTTAAATAAGGGGTGTTTTTCTATATATA
>JBOFDR010000087.1:0-3135 GCA_051647205.1 Brevinema sp.
TTTCTAGGCGATAAAAATCTTAGTTTTAAAATCTTAGAGACATAGCTCGTACTCACTTTTTCTCGATCCGCAATTTCCTTGATGGTTAATCCTTCCAATATCAAGTCACTCCATTCCCATGCTTTCTTCAATAGCTCAATCAAACCTTTATTTTTCTGCTTATTCTCACCACCAATAATTAAGTTTTTCCCTTGATTTATCCTTTTCAATTCACATGGCAAGATAATAATCTCACATTCATTTTCATCGATAGCTAGTATCTCATAATTCTTAATCTCTTGTTTTTTAACAATTAAATCAAATAATTCTTGAAGTGAGCTTGAATTGATATAATAAACAATATTAATATGAGATATTACAAGCTTATGAATAATCGCTCTTACAATAAAATGCGTTTCTTTGTTCTGTAAGCTTCATGATTCAAAATAATTTTCTAGGTTCTTTTTATATAACTCGTACTGCTCAATACTTTTATTATCTAGTCTTAATCGTTCTTCAAGCTTTTGTTTTATAAGGCCGGACGCATGTCCCTCGAGTTCAGAGGCTGGAACTTGTGCTAATGACCCTGCTAATTCCTTCTGTTTTTTAAGATAGGCTTGTCTAAGGTAGTAGCGATAACGTTTTCCCTTTTTCACAGTACCACAGGCACTTCCTTTGGTCGCATGGCTTGGACTCATCATAAAATCATTATCATCAAATAATTTACCAGTCAACAATGATGGTTGTTCTGCTTTGTATCTTCTTTTATGAGAATTACAATTTTCTGCCAACAACTCTTGTACTTGCTTAAATATTTCTAAATCAATTATTGGTTCATGGATGCCCTCATAAACTTGTTTTTTATGTTCTATTTTACCAATATAAATCTTTCTTTTTAATAACTGATATATAGATTACCGCCTGTAAACGCTTTTCCATTTCTTGTAAGTATTTGTGTTCGTCTTTCAATCGATGCATCAGCTCTTGTACACTCTTAAGCTCTAAATAGCACTCAAAGATTCTTTTTACTTTTACAGCTTCCTCTTCATGAGGAACTAACTTTTTCGACCCTGTTGCTAGCTCTGGATTACTTAAAACTGCCTTATATCCAAAACTAGTTTGTCCACCACTGCCCCACATCCCCTTCCTTGCTGTAGCTAACTTCTTGTCTCTAATCCTCTCCCCCGTAACTTCTCTCTCAAATTGAGCAAATGATAACAGCATATTCAAAGTCAATCTTCCCATACTAGTGCTTGTATTAAATTGCTGAGTAATCGATACAAAACTTGTATTGTATTTATCAAAAACCTCTACCAATTTCGAGAAATCGTGCAGACTCCTCGTCAAGCGATCAATCTTATAGACAACGATCATATCTACCAAGCCGTCTTTTATATCTTGCAACAATTCCTTAATAGCTGGACGCTCCAAAGTCCCTCCGCTAATCCCACCATCACTATATTCCTTCTCAACCAGCACCCACCCTGCATGTGATTCCGTACTATGTTTTTGTGATCTGATATAAGCTTCACAAGCTTCTCTCTGCGCATCCAAAGAGTTAAAATCTAATTCCAATCCTTCCTCAGAAGATTTTCTTGTATATATTGCTGCTTTAATACCCACAGGGCACTTCGTAACTTTTTTATCTACCATAATTTCCTTCTACTCTAGAACTCCATATGATCAAGTAGCGTGGCTACAAGATGATTATAATCACTACTCATTGCCGACCCACAGGATGTGGGAAGTGCAGAAATTGACACGACGTCAAAATTTCTGCTTCATTCAAAACTTCTTGAATCCATTCTTTACTAAAAGTCGATCTCGTGCATCCTTGTACTTCTCGACACTCCTGCGTCCTGCAGTCGCCTTGTCTTCTTGCTTGTTGTTGAAAATATCCCATCACAGCATAAAAGCATTCCCGTCAATACCTTCAAGACTTCCTCTAACCTTCTTTTCTATCTCTAACCTCCTACCTTAAAGAATAGTTTTCCATTCCAATTTGTCCCCGTAATTTCTCTTGCTATCTTTGATAAACTTTTATACTTTATTCCACCATAGAAAAAAATCCCCATCGATGATGGAGACTTCATATTTCTTGCCTTGGTATTCTCGAACTAACTTTGTGCCAGACTTTACTGCATTAATAGTTAAATTACCTTTTAGTAATTGTTGTAGTTCTTTTAATTCGTTGATACTCACTTGTTCATACCATGTTATGTATTTCTCTAGCATACCCTTAGATATATTCAACGGAGCTTTTTTCTTTGTTAGTTTTTCATATTTTTCTCTCAGCTTATCCATAGAATTCCTCGATCCATTTATACTTATTATCTTCCGTTATAACTTTCTTCAAAAATTCATAATATTCTTGGGTCTCACTTTTTGACGTCCTGTCAAGTGAGACATCTTCGACATCCTTGTCTCGATACTCAAGATCTTCGTTTTTCTTAATCGCTACCATCTCTCTAATGCAAGAAAGGGATGCACATACACCCCTTTAATATTACCCCAAGGACTAACACCTTTATATTTTTCTTTATTTCCTGTTAGCATCTTAATATGTTCAATAGACTCTTTAATATCTTCTGATTTCAAAAATCCATACAAACTTATTCCAATTTGATTTGCTAACAAACTTCCATTGACATACCCATCTTTTTTATTTATAACAATCTGCATCCAACTATTATCTTTAATCTCAACATCTTCTACTTTCACCATCTTCATCTCCTTATTTATTTCTAATATAGAATTTATCTATATCGTCAACACATGTTAGCTTCAATATAGAGAGAAGTCAAGGTAACTTCGTTACTTTTTGACATTTATTTTCATATACAATAAACCAATTATTCACAACAGAAAGCACTTTCGTGCTGTTTCGCTTTACTATAATACTAAGATCTTAATAAAATAGGTGCTGACCGCATGGTCTTTGTATATTCTAGTGTACAACACATTAGCTTGAAAAGAAGATATAGTCAAGTTATTTCTTGACTTTAGCAATACTAATATCTCTTAGTTCTACATCTAAGCGAAAACTCTCAGAGTCTTCACAGATTTGTATAATTAGTTCATCGATTTTTTGTTTAATTTCATCTGTCAATCTATCTGAGTCAAATTTTATTATTCTAATTGTTTTTACTTTATATG
>JBOFDR010000088.1:0-5387 GCA_051647205.1 Brevinema sp.
GATTTTTCATAAATAAAAGCCACGTTGCACGAGATAGTTTGTCTTTGTAGATAAAAGAATTACCAGTATTATAGGGAGGATCAATATAAATAAGTTTAACAGAGTTACGAAATACAGAAATGATTGAGTGCAATACCAATAAATTATTTCCTTTAAAGAGAAAGTTGTTTGAAAAAGAAAGATTTTTAAGATCTAAGTGACGATTAGGTGTAATAAATTTCCAATCAGTAAATAATTTTTGTGAAAAAACATCTTGTTGAGTAGTCAAAATATTTATTTTACATAAATCAGCTCTATCAGAAGAATAATCTTCAAAAAACACAGAGTTTTTATGAGGAAAATCTAAAACAATAGAATGATCTTGTTTTAACAATGAAATCATAACACCTTTTCCATATTTTATATAGGATTTGTTTTTTACTATTATACTATAGTATTGTTAATATAGTATAAGGAAGCTTTTTGATTTTGTAAATTTTTGGACTTAAAGAATTTAGTTTAGATTTTTATACAAAAGTTGTAGATTTTATAGGAAAAATAAAAAGCACCCATTATACAAGTGCTTTTAAGATTTATTTTATTTGAAAATCATCATCACCGACAGTGATTTTTTGCTCAATAGTTTCATGAGAACCTGCTGATTTACGTGATTTTTGTTTGGAATGCTCTTCAGTAGAAATAGTTGGCATATCAAAGACAGGTTTGAGAAATAACTGATTGAGTTGCTTGAGATGATCAGAGCCATAGATTCCTTTAATTTTGATATGATTAAATTCATCGTCAGATAGATAATAGATCTTATGAGAAAAATCTATTTGACCTTGTTTATCTAATACAACCATCAGCGTGGGCTTTAAAGGAGTTGATATAGAAGTATCGGTAACCATCCCTACCTCACCTGTAGTAAGTAGTATAAAAGAAGTGACAGGATAAATACTAATATAAGAAATAAATGCTTTTAAATATACTTTAGATTGATTTTGGAATAAAGGCATCGTTGTAGAAAGAAAGTCTTTTAAAATTTCTGCTAATTCTTTTGCAGATCGATAAGAACGGGCTCTGATTTGAGATGTAAAAATATCTGCTAATGAAATAATAATACTATTTTCATGCATATTTTCACCTTTAATACCGTAGGGATAACCACTTCCATCAATACGTTCATGATGTTCTAAAGCAGGATAGGCAAATGTACTAGGAATCTTTAATGAGCTAATTAAAAATCTAAAGCCCAAAACAGGATGTGTACGTAGTTGCTTAATCATTGAGTCACTATACTCACCTACATGAAATTTAATATTATCAGGTAATAAGATCATTCCAATATCAGCAAGTATAGCACCCATTGCAATTTGTATCATTTCTACAGAAGAAGTCTCTTTTTTGTAATTAGAAAAAATCCCCATTGAAATAAGCATAGTATCTAAAGAATGGGCATAAAAATATTCTTTTTCTTCTACAAATGTATGGCGAATTATTTGTAGATAAAGTCGAGATTTTTTATTTTTACCGCCATTTTTCATCCATTTAGAAATAAGCTCTTGAAAGATAGATAATTTCATATTCTTTGGATCTGTAAATTGAATTTTTAATATTTTAATAGAATCATAGTAAAGTTGTATAGATTCACGTACTTGAAAAGAGATATATACAATTGGAATATCAGGATAATATTTAGGGTTGTCAATAATCCGTCCTATGGTAGAGATCTTTGTAACATGGTGTTCACGGCATTCTTCAATAAATCCTGGGAAAACAGGATAACTTTGAGGAAGTAGTAGTTTTTGAGTGGTAGCATTATAAAGTGGAGCAGAAAATGCCATTCCTACCTTTAAAGAATCTAGTGATATTTCACAATATGTTGCACTCACCAAGTCCTCCCTACAATTATCATATAATATTTATATATATATCGTAAAAAATATAATAGTATTATAGATTATATCCCAAAAAAAATAAAAAGTCCAATGAAAAACAAAATAAAATTATTACTAGCTAAGTTTGGAAAATTAAAGTGAAAATATTGACAAATAATATTTGAAGAGTTATAATACATTATCTTATTTTCCGATCATTTTTCTATACCTAAAATCTTAGAAGTACCTTAGAGTATTTTAATTTAAGGAGTAAGTATGTACAAGGATTTATCTAAAAATATATTTGTGTGCATTTTAGCTTTAGCTACCATTTCTTGTACTCAAAAAATAAAATTTCCAAGTGAAAAGATTATAGGTAGTGGGTCTTCATTTAGCCTACCTATGTCAGACAAACTGATCAAATATTACAATAGATCTTATCAACAACATATCTCTTTTACTCCCAACAACTCTTATCAAGGAATCCAAGATCTTATTGATGGCAAGGTAGATTTTGCTATATCCGATGTTTATCTAAGTGATGAAGAAATAGAAAAAAATCCTGATCTTATCCATATTCCTGTTTCTGTTGCAGGAATTAATTTTGCTTATAATATTCCTAATGAAGGATTTAGCTTATATGATGACCCTGTATATTTAACACCTGATATTATTTCCGATATTTATTTAGGGAAAATCACTAACTGGAATGATTCGCAAATTCTTGCAATTAATAAAAAATCAAGTGAAACTCCTAATCGTGTCTTCCCTAATCTACCAATTACTGTTATTAAAAGAGATAGTATTTCTGGTGATACCTACCTACTTACTAAGTTTTTAACAAAAGCTTCTAAAACATGGGCAAATAAAATTGGTACTACAAATAATCTCAGCCATATTAAAGGAATTGGGGCATCTAGTGCATTAAATATAATGAAGCTAGTTATTGATACACCTGGAGCTTTTGCTTACTCTACAATGATATATGCTATTCAAAATCAAATACCTCTTATTAGGGTTAGAAACTCTTTTGGTGTCTATGTGAGAGGTTGTAACTTCAGATCTGCCGAAGCAATGAAAGCAAGTACTTCAAGACCAGATAATCGTGTTGATCTTACTTATCCTACAAAAAACAACCAATCTGCCGTTGCAGCAGGATTTAATTATATTATTATTAAAAAAGATTTATCTTATAACAACAAAACTGAAGCAGAAGCTCAAACACTGATTAATTTTATTGCTTGGCTCTTATCAATTGAGTCACAACAACAGCTTGATCCAATTATGTTTTCACCGCTGACCTCTGAATTTAGAGTCTCTTCAATAAAAGCTCTCTCCTCCATTACCTATCAAGGTAAGCCTCTTATAGCTCAGGAATTGATAAAAAAAAGTAAATAATTATTTTCCCTCCCTAGTTTATAGATTATGTAGAGGAAAGAGTATATTTTTAGGAGTGCTTTTATGAAAGCTAAAGCCTTTAATTTTGTTCTACTAAGTACCATATTGTTATTTATTTCTTGTGGTAAAGAACAAAAATTAATCGAAGGTGCAGGAGCTACATTCCCTGCGCCACTGTACACAAAATTATTTGCTGACTTTTCTGAAGAAGAAAAATCTTTAGTAAGCTATCAAGCGATTGGTTCAGGTGCTGGTATTCAAAATATCGTTAATGGAATTGTTGATTTTGGAGCAAGTGATGCTTGCCTTAGCGATGAAGAAATTCTTGCATACAAAGCTCAGAATATTGAGTTACTTCATATCCCAGGAGCTCTTGCATCTGTTAACTTTACTTATAATCTCCCAGGATTTGGAATCAATGATACTCCTATTAATTTAGATGCAGAGATTATTTATGATATATATAGTGGTGATATTATCATGTGGAATGATAAAAGAATCCAAGCCATTAATCCAGAAGTAAAACTTCCAGCAATAGAAATACTCCCTGTCTATCGTTCTGATAGTAGTGGTACCACATATATAATGTCAGAATTTTTAACAAAAGCAAGTTCTAATTGGGCTGAAACATTTGGTAGAGGTAAAACAATTACATGGATTACAGGTGTTGGACAAAAAGGTAATGCGTCTATGATGAGTTTTGCAAAAGAAAATATCGGAAGCATTGCATATGTTGATTTTGTATATGCATCTCAAAATAACTTTCCTGTTGCTAAAGTTAAAAACAAAGCAGGAAATTATGTCCTAGGAGATGTGGCAAATACTTCATCCGTAGTTAAAGATCTTGATATTCCGACAGATGCAAGAATATCTATTACCTATTCTAATGGTGACACAGCATCACCTATGGCTTCATTTTCCTATCTTTTAGTAAGAAAAGAGCAAAATTATAACAATAGAACTCTTTTAGATGCTCAAGAATTAGTAAAACTACTTCTTTGGTTAAATAAACCCGAAACACAGGCAAAACATGAAAGTTTATTTTTCTCTCCATTCCCAGATGCATTAATTAAAATTCAAATAGATATTATAAAACAGATTACTTATAATGGAAACCCTGTTATAAATACTCTTGATATTACCAAGTAAAAAAACAAACCATATACTATAGCCGTAGTAT
The DNA here is from genome assembly GCA_051647205.1 of Brevinema sp. Taxonomy (GTDB): domain Bacteria; phylum Spirochaetota; class Brevinematia; order Brevinematales; family Brevinemataceae; genus Brevinema_A. The sequence continues at coordinate 4,435 of JBOFDR010000088.1, forward strand.
ATGGTTTGTTTTCTCTATTCATTATCAAATAAATTAATAAGATAGCTAACTTTTTTAGAGAGATAGTATGAAAAAAAAATATGCTGCAGATAATCTAACTCATTACGTAACACTGAGTAGCACTTTACTTTTTATTGTGTTTTTTATATCATTAATAACTTCATTAATTTGGGCAAGTTTTCCTTCACTTAAAAAATTTGGATTTTCTTTTGTTACAGGAACTGCGTGGAATATAAGATTTTTAGAGTTAACAAACGTTTCTATTAAAGAAGATAAATTTTCTCTAAATTTTACCACAACTCTTTCAAGCCAGAAACACCCTATCTTGTCAATGACTTACAATAATACTCCCATTTTTTTTGTCACCGATATAACTAATAGGAGTATTATTGTAACGCCAGAAACACCTCTATTAGAAGGTAATTACACTATTAAATTATCATCTTCATTAAAAGATAGTTACCAAAAATCAATTATTGATGAACTAACTTGGCATGGAACACTCACTAACAATCTTTTGACCAAACAAAGGATTACAGGAAAAAAATTAGGTCCTATAAAAAAAAGTAACAATGACGAAAATATTCGTCATTTTAATATTTTGGCATTTATCATCGGCACTGTCGCTAGTTCTTTATTAGCTTTAGCTATGTCTTTTCCTATTGCAATTTCTATAGCTTTATTCCTCACAGAGTATTCTCGTAAAAAATCCAAATTAGCTCAATCATTCGCTATCTTAATTGATCTTCTAGCTGGAATACCTTCTGTTATTTATGGATTGTGGGGATTAACAATTTTAGTTCCTATATTCGGAGCTAATCTATTCACAGCAGCATTGGTTTTATCTGTAATGATTATTCCTTACACAGCTTCTCTTGCTCGAGAAGCTATTTCACTTGTTCCTGACAAACTACGTCAAGCAGGTTTAGGTCTAGGAGCTTCACACTTTCAAG
>JBOFDR010000089.1:0-2072 GCA_051647205.1 Brevinema sp.
TAAGTATATTACTAATTTTATCATCTGGTGTGTGGTTTTATTTTTATGGGAAAATATTTTATGACTTTCCTTTTGCTATTATTAGCTTAGTATTATCACTATATATTTTATCATCTTCCATTAAATCAAATACCAAAAAAATATATATATTCTTTATCTTATTAGGATTTATCCTATCTTGGAAATTAACTTATATTTTTATGATTGGAGGAATATGTAGTTTGGCTATTTTCAACAAGTTTTACTGTCAACTGCTATTTGGAGTTGATGGACTAAGGCTTAACAATTTAAAGGTATTGTCTACAAAAAGATTTATACTACTATTAATTAGATATGGTAGTTTTTCAATCTTAGGTTTTTTGATAGGATATTTCAGAATTATTGGAGATCCTTATCAAGTATTTACTCATATGTTTGGAATAGAACAGGGATCAAGTAATTATAGTGTATATCTTTTTAATAATAGAATTCTGTGGGATCATGTTAACAGTGTTTCAGTCAATCTAGGTAATTATTTTATTCCTTCTGCAGTAATAATTTTTTTTATTGTACCTCTATTTATTAAGAATAAACTTTATTTATTATCTAGTGTAGTGATTAATATCTTATTTTATGTATTTATTACTTATAAATCTACGGGTTATTTGTGGCACTCTTTTTCTATAGGTATATACCTTGTTATTTTTGGTGTTTTTATGTTAAAAGAAAATGAAAACCTTCCCAAAACACAGAGGAATACAGTACTTATATTGATGACTCTAGCCATAGTGATGCAATTCATTAATAATTATGTTGTATATCTGCCTAAACAAATTGCATGGCACAATACAACTCAAAAGACTCTTGTATTTTTACAAAATAATGCCATAGATATTGTTGAAAATCTTCAAAAAATTAGAGAAGAACTAGATGAAAAATCAAACTATGTGTTAGACTTTAGACGCGATACTTTCAAAAATAAACAAAGAGTAAATATTTTAAATGAATATATACCAAACTTCGCAGAAGAAAGTACACATCCATGGAATTATGATGATAAAAAGTACACAGTAGTTATATATCTTTCATTTATGGAAAATCCTAATATGAAAGAAGTTTATAGACCTATATTTTTTGATAGAAAATCTATTATAACGAAAATCTATACTGGATATACAATTAAAGTATTTGAAAACAAATTAAAATGATTATATAAAAAAGGTAATTTATGCTCTCATTAATAATCCCATGCTATAACGAAGTAGATAATTTACAAAATTTAATAGATAAAATTCTACCTCTTTATGAGCAAGAAAAAGACTTAGAAGTAATTCTTGTTAATAATGGCTCTACAGATAAAACGCAAGAAATACTTGAACAATTGCTTCCAGCTACGCCTATAAAATCTGTATTTGTCCCAATCAATAAAGGCTACGGGTATGGAATTCTAGCTGGTTTAGATAAGGCAAAAGGGGATATTCTATCGTGGACACATGCAGATTTACAAACAGATCCTCTAGATGTTTTAAAAGCTTATAAAATCTACATTCAATCTCCTCAAACAAATTTACTAATTAAAGGGAAAAGACGAAATCGTAAATTCCTAGAGTCTTTTTTTACTTTTGGAATGCAATGTTATGTTAATTATAGATTGAAAACAAATCTTTCTGATATTAATGCACAACCTAAACTTTTTTCTTCTGAGTTTTTTAAATCAATTCGAGAAAAAGCACCGTATGATTTTTCTTTAGATCTATTCGTCCTTTATCATGCTAGTAAAAAAGGAAAAATCTACATAATTGATGTAGATTTTTCGGAGCGTATAGCTGGTGAAGCAAAGGGGGGTGGGTCTTGGAGTACTCGAATTAAACTTATTAAGCGTACCTTAGATTATGTGGATACTTTTGCAACAAATATGTTATACAGTGATCAGGAATAAAAATAGGATCATAATAGTATAACAAAAACTATTAAAACAATGTGCGTACTTAAAAAAAGGTAACTATATACTTATCTATCCTAAAATACTTCTTTCCTATAAAAGAGACTCATCACATCTCAAGCCTATTAAGATATAGCAAAGGAGGTAGTTC
>JBOFDR010000090.1:0-4025 GCA_051647205.1 Brevinema sp.
TATTTCCACTAGATCCAATTCGTTGACCGACAGTAACCCATTCACCTTTTTTCACAGAAAGTTTGGATAAATGAGCATAAGAAGTAGTAAATCCATTATTATGTCTAATAAGAATATACATTCCAAAGCTACCATTCCAATCAGAATAAATCACACGACCTTCTTTAGCGGCATGAACTGGTGTGCCAACAGGTGCCGCAAAGTCCGTCCCTGCATGTAGTTTTCTATATCCTAAAACAGGATGACGTCTCCATCCAAAATGAGAGGAGATACGACGATAATTAGGCATAGGATTCATAAATTGATAACCTAGGATCTCAGACATTGCTTTAAAAGAGAGATTGGCATTGGGGAGGAATAGCATTTGTCCAGCACTTAATTGTTCTGAGGATAATTGATTAACAAGTTTAGTCTCTTCAGCTGATATACCGTAACGATCAGTTAGCTCTTTAAGGGTTTCACTATTTGTTAGATTGACAATAATACCTGATTTTGTTGCAAGGAGAACTTTTTGACCTACAGAAATAGAATGAGCATTATCCAAACTATTAAGAGAAAGGACTGTTGCCATAGATAAACCAAATTTCTCAGCCACAGAAGAAATATTTTCACCAGAACGAATACGATAGAAAACAAAACCTAGAGGAGTTTTTTTAGCGATTTTTTCAAGCTCTTCCTTATTTTCTATAAGTTCAGCTTTAGCAAGACTAGAAAATTCTTTATCCATAATAGCGGAAGTGAGGGGCGAATCACCAGGTATTAGGGTCTCTTTTGATCTAGATAGAGAAATCGTAATAAAAAGTAGAATCACAAATGTAGAAGCAAGAATATGAGAAAGTGGAAATGATTTAAATGATTTTGACAAAGATTCTGAGAATATATGCTTGTTATTACTTAGTTGAATAAATAATCCTTTCATTTAAAATACCTCATTAATATTTAATAATGGTAGATATCATATTTTTGTAATTATACATTATTACAATTTTAAAATCAAGATAATAGATCAAGAATTTTTGTGCTATTTTGTACTAATGAAAAACAATAAGAATTAAATAATATCTAATATACCTTATTATTCTCGGTTTATCATATCAGTAAAGTTAAATGATTTTTTAGTTACACATAATTGTTGACAATGCTTTTTATATATGTTATAATTCTTGCATATATATATATTGACAATATTTTAAAGACCTTCTTCCTACTCTTACAGAAAGAGTGGGCATGGTCCAAAAGGGGGAAATATGTCTAGAAAGTATGAGATCGCTTTTCTTTTGAGAGAACGTGAACATACCGTAGCTATAGAGCGTATTAAAGCTGCTGTAGCAAGAGTCGGAGCAGAGTTTGTTTCCGATAATGATAAGATGGGAGTTCGTGAGTTAGCATATGTTATTGCTAAAAATCGCGAAAAATTCCATAGAGCATCCTATTATTTTGTTAATATGAATGCGACGCCTGAGCAACTTCAAAATTTTGAAGAATCTATCAAATATGATCAAGGTATTATTCGTCGCATGGTTGTTGTGGAGAGCTAGATGGCTTGGGATATTAATAGAGTTGTTTTAGTTGGACGTTTGTCTAATGAGGTTGAACTTCGTTACACTCCAAACGGTGCTGCAGTAGCACGTTTTGGGATTGCTGTGGGTGGTCGTCCTAATAACGGACAAGATACTGTGTCATTTTTCACCGTTGTTGTTTGGAATAAAGCTGCTGAAACAGCAAATCAATACCTTAAAAAAGGTTCAAAAATTGCTGTGGATGGTCGCTTAGAACAACGTTCTTGGACGGCACAAGATGGAGCTAGACGTTCTGTAGTAGAAATTATTGCTGATCGTTTAGAATTTTTATCTACGAATCCTCAAGGTACTCAAGGTTCTTCTAATAGCAACTATTCTCAACAAAATACACCTAAAGTTACTACTCCTGCTGAAAATGCACCTAAAAGGGATGATGATTATTATGATAATACTGATTTTAATGATGCAGTATTAGATGATTATCAACCCTTTGATGAGGATGTTCCTTTTTAATAAAGGGAACTGTTTATTAAGATTAAATGGAGATCATCATGTCTGAAGAAAGATCAATGAATGAAGAAGTAGTAAGTACTGACTCTACTGAAAGAAGTGGAGACGACAGAAGAAAATTTAACAATAATAATGCTTCTGGTGGACCAAGAGGTCCTAGAAGAGAAGGTGGTCCTGGTGGATTTAAAGGAAAGAAGAAATCTTTCTTTGCTAAAAAAGTATGTAAATTTACGACAAACCAAATTGATCCAGCAACAATCGACTATAAAAATATCGAACTCTTAAAAAGATTTATCATGCCTAGTGGAAAAATTGTTCCTAGACGTATTACAGGGACAAGCTCTAAATATCAAAGAGTGCTTGCTTGCGAAATTAAAAAAGCTCGTATTATGGCATTTTTACCTTTCTCTGCAAGATAACTTGTAGGATTATTTATGGGGTTTTCAATATTTATTTGGGGAATATCTGCGTTGTTTTTAATCTTAGATGGATTATTTGTTGTATTACTTCGTAGAATCTCTCATCTTATTAATAAAAAGTCTGCTTATTTATTGGGCATACTTTGTTTATTGATACTCCTTCTTTATTATCTTCCTGTATCATCAGATTGTTGGGGTATTTGGAATAAGAATATTTATAATCTTATTTCACGTGCTCCATCTGATTTACAGATGATATTAAGAGAAGTATGGTATACTTTTGTCTTTTTTAGTCAGATATGGCCATCACTCTTTTTTGCAGTTTTGGTCTTATCACTTAAAAAAGTAAATCATCCTATATCGTATCGATACCGTATGATCAAAAATTTTGGTCATGCAAAGATATTGATTATGGTTGCCACTCTTTTCTTATTTATGATTCTGAATACTCTCAATATCTTACCACTTTTAAAGATGATAGCTTTAAATATTGCAATATATACAGCTGTATTTTATTGGAGATTTGGGTTTGGAATCATATTTTATCTTTCTAAAAATATACCTATTCCTTATGAGTTGGTTTATTTCTCTATGATATTCTTACTGATTTTTGTGGGAGAATATTTTATGATACCACTTTTCCTATATGTAGGAGTGGGAATTACGGATATTTGGATGGACTATTATCAAAGAGACGCTTCTGCGATGCTTTTTGAGATAGATTTATATTAAATATAAATCTATATTAAATAAAATAGTGAAATACACTAAGGAGAACCCTGTGAAAGTTATTCTTTTAGAAAACATTCCTGGACTTGGTCGTGCTGGAGATATGAAAACAGTACGTGATGGTTATGGTAGAAATTATCTTATCCCGCAAAAACTTGCGGAAATGGCTACAGAAAGTCGTGCAATTTATCTTGAGCGTAAAAAAGCTTCTTTGGCTAAAAAAGCTCAATTGATGTTTGAATCTGCTCAAGAACTTAAAGAAAAATTAGAACAAATTGCGCTTACTATTTCCAAAAAATCTAGTGTTGAAGGAAAGATCTTTGGATCTGTTACAACATCAGATGTTGTCGCATTAATTGCAGAACATGGATTCAAAGTTGATAAAAAACGTATTGTTATCCAACACGTGAAAACCATTGGTGATCATGTATTTCAAGTGAAATTAGATGAAGGTGTTACTGCTGAAATGAAAATAACAGTAGAAGCTGCTATCCAATAGTCTCATTTGGAATTTTAAAATGGCTGACGAAAAACAAATGCTTCTTTCGCCTCACTCTGTTGAGGCGGAGCAGGCTATTTTAGGAGCTGCTCTCTCCAATCAAAGAGCCTTATACACTATCACAGAATCACTTAACGAATCTGATTTCTATGATCCTGTTCGTCAAGCTATCTATCGTGCTATTCTTACTCTAGAAACATCCAATAGACCTGTCGATATTATTTCTGTAACAGATATACTCAATAAAAACAATGAATTGGCTAAAATAGGTGGTCAACATGTGTTGATTGATCTTGTTGATAAGTATATTTCGGTTGCTAATATCGAATATCATATTAAAATTGTTAA
>JBOFDR010000091.1:0-31410 GCA_051647205.1 Brevinema sp.
GAAAAAGATATGTTAGATAGTTTTGACGAAAAAAATATCATTGTAGATCATTTTGAAGAATATAATTTTTCTAGTATTGTCGAAGAAATGACTCCTTGGGAGCGTATACTGAGATTATTTTATTCTTTGTTTCGTAAAGAACAATTACTTGAATTTTATCTTCATTGTGGTATTAAACATATTGAGCATAAACTAACAACAAACGCTTCTTGGTATGATGAAGAGCATAAGGCTTTGGATATTACTTTTGCGGATACTTTATTTCATTTGGTTAGGTCATTAGATGTACTTTCTCCCCTAATTAAATCAATGATTCTTAATAACCCTCCTCCAACCAATCCCCCTAACAAACAAATTCCAGAAATTATCGAAGTTGTTTTTTATTCAATTTATAAATCTCAATCAATCCAATCGTATCCCTTTTCAGAAATTAAAATGATGAATCTTTTTCAGGGGGTTCCTCCTTCACAGATGCTTCATAAAAAAGATCATTGTGTGCGGGATTATATTGATAGTATTACGGAGCATGATTGGGGTTATATTGATATTAAATATTCTAATTTAATAGGTGTTGCTCGATTGATTGAGTTACCGTTGATGGATTTTTTGAGAAGATTTGCTTTTGATGTGTCGATTCATTCGGCCAGCAAAATATCTTGGGATTTAGTAACAATAAGTGCCGTTGATTCCTACCTTGAAATGCTTTATAAAGTTGTTGATAGCTTCTCTCTTTCTAGAGACTATGTTGATATTATTAAATCTCTAAATACATCTAATAAATCTCTATTTGATCCTTCGTTTCCATTAACTTCTCAACAAATCAGCTTAGCTTGGGATGAATTAGTTATAGCATTAGAAAAATTCAAAGCAGATGACACATTATACAACCTCCTATGTATCTCAAAAAAACACCCTCTAATCTCAAAAGAAAATCATCCTGTGACTTTTTCATTAAGAGAAAAGTTTTGTTCGACATTAAAAAAGAGAGTTTACAGTACTTCTGATACAGTTATTAAAAATATTTTCTTAAGAAAAATAGAAGATCTTATGGCATTAATTGTCCTACAAAAACACTATACTTTTATTCCTTTTGGGGTTTATAGTATTGATAATCATAAGAGAATTGAAAAAATTAGCTCTGAAAATCTCATGCATGCCTTTGTTTTGACTTCTATTTATGTTTTTGTTTACGATTCTGTTCAACCATGGCTAAAAAGTTTTCTTGGATTTTTAATGGTTAATGCAGAATTCTCTGATCCTGAAAGTATTACCATTCTTGAGACTTTATATAAAAAAACCACAAAATTTATGTTGAAATTTCATTCTTTCTCTCAAGAAGTAGCTACTAAATCACCAGTAAGTAAACGGATGCAACAATTTTTAGATGCTAATAATTCTAAATTAACAGATGAGCAAGTCCGAATCTTAAAAATGTTTATTGATTCAATGAATTCTCAGGCAGGTGTCTTGGTCTCACAATTTGAAGATCTTATAGGTGTTTTAGCACCATTTTTAGGCTCAGTCTCTAATGAATTGCAACAAGAGCATCAAAATTTCATCCCAAATGTACTTGCTATAAAAAAATTAATGAACAGAGGTGAAATTGTGAGAATTTCTAATTTCTATATTTTCTGCCAGAATGTAGAACGTCTCATCCAGCTGGAAGAGCAGTTAAACATGTTGAAAAAATCTAAAGAGGATTAAATGACTCAAATTCAAGAACTTTATTTTTTAATAGGGATTAAATTACCAAAAGACGATCCTCAAATTATTGAAGATTCTATGAAAGAATTAGAAGGATTAGTGGTAACGGCTGGTGGTAGAGTGGTTGGTTCAGTAGTACAAAACAGAGTTTCTATTGATCCAGTCTATTATATAGGACAAGGAAAATTAGACGAAATAGATATGCTGTTTGATCGAAAAGAAGGCGAAAAAGGAGCATTGATTTTTAATGCATCTCTTAGCCCTTCACAGATTAGAAATATTGAAGAAAAAAGTGAATGCCGTGTTATTACACGAACAGAATTGATTTTGGATATTTTTGCTTTGAGGGCTCAATCTAGAATTGCCAAACTTCAAGTAGAAACAGCTCAATTAAAATATCTTTTGCCTAGATTAGTAGGAAAAGGAGCTTCTATGTCCAACACAGGTGCTGGTATTGGCACCAGAGGTCCTGGGGAAACAAAATTAGAAACAGATCGTCGAAAAATAGATAATAGATTAGTTATTCTAAAACGAGAGCTAAAACATCTTGAAAAATCTTCCAAAGAACGACGAAAATCACGTGATTCTGTCTTTAAAGTAGCCGTAGCAGGTTATACTAATGTTGGCAAATCATCACTTGCGACGACTCTTGTACAAGATCAATTTCATGCAGAAAATAAGCTTTTTGCGACAGTTGATACCACCACAAGACGCTTATCACTCGGTGGTATAGAAGCTGTGATCACTGATACAGTAGGATTTATTAGAGATATTCCACATGAATTAATTGAAAGCTTTAAATCCACTTTTGCAGAGACAATACATGCTGATTTGGTACTTCATGTAATAGATCTTTCTTCGCCATTTTATTTGAATAATATGGCGACAGCACAAGACTTATTTGCAGAACTTTCTGTAACATCATCTATAATTTTGGTTTTTAATAAGATTGATCTTGTTGATCCTGAAATTTTATTACAAGCCAAAATTGATTATCCAGATGCTTATTTTGTTTCTGTAAAAGCAAAAAAGGGACTTGATGAGCTTCGAACAATGCTCAAACAACAATCAATCGAATTTCTTAAACAACAGAATAGAGCTATCCCAGAGTGGATGAGCTACTAATAGGGATACTCGGACTTGATGAAATCATTGATTTGATGTGCAACTTCTTTGTTTTTATTTTTTGGTGCACTTTCAATAAGACGTAATAGTGTTTTATTCATCGTGATACTAGCACACTTGGACATATTGATAATATACTCGTTTTCTGAGGAACATGGAGCTAAGATGCAAAAAATAATCTTTACTGTTTTTAGCCTATGATATTTGATGGGATTTTTTAGAGTGATCAAAAAAGTAGTGAGATTGGATATTTCTTCGTTCCTTGTATGAGGAAACGCCATATTATAAGTAAGTAAGGTGGAGCTTTGAGCCTCCCTTTTTTTTAAACCATTGATGATAAGTTTTTTATAAGGAGCTATGTGGGATGTAACAGCCTTAGTTGCAATAAAATCAAATAGTTCTTGTTTGTTTTTAAATGACATATTCAGGAATATGTGTGATGCTCTAAACATATTTTTTCTCTCTGTTAAATAGGTTTTATATTATAAAGTCTTTTAAAAGAATAATCAATTATCAAAAGATTTTTTTATTTGCTTAAGATTTGCTACTTGGTAATCCGATATCAAAAATAGAATTATTCTGATTGAGATGTGATTTTACATATTAATCAAGGAGATTTTATGAAAAAAATCTTGAAAAAAATCTGTGTCTTATGTTTGATTCCGATATATGCTCATACTATGTCTTTAGATAAGGCAACTTTTCAGGTGGGACAACGATTTTTAAACCAAAAACTATTTTCTGAAGCAGAGATGCGTTTTTTAGATATTGTAAGAAAATATCCTGACTCTTCGTACTATCGTCAATCTCTATTTTATTTAGGTCAAACGTATGCCCATCAAGGAAAATATGAATCAGCCCTTCAGTACTACAAAATTTTAATGAACAAATCACGTACCACCAAAGAGCGTCAATTAGCCTTACTTGGTATAGCAAAAAGCTGGCTCCAGATGGGTGTCCATGATAAAGCTGCTCAGTTTTATTCTTTTTTTGCGTCTGAATATCCAGAATCAGAACATGCGCCTGTTTCTCTTTATTTTGCTGGAATTTCACGTGAACGTGAAGGAAATAACAAAGCTGCTGTTGAAAAATTTCGTGCTTTAATAAGTCAGTACCCAGAAACAGACTATTACGCTAAATCAATCGAAAAATTAGCAGTCCTTGAAAGTCAGACTCCTGAAGAATTATTTCTTGCTTCTTCTGCAAATAAAAAATCTTCGTCGTATCAACGTTCTGTTTCTGATATTCAGTTATTTGCGGATGATGACTTCAATCTTGATGAAGTGCCTAACTTTAATAATACAGATTTTCGTGGACAAGCTATTAATCTTGGAACGCCTGCACCACTTGTACTTACTCCAAGTATTGTTACACAAACCATTCTTCAACCATCTCAGCCTACTGTTGTCACCCAACAGGTCTTTCAAACTCTTACACAGTTTGTTGAAAAGCCACCTGTTTATATTGCAGGAACTAATGCTCAATTAACTACTCCTTCTAATGTTGTCCCTGAAATTATTACTCCTGAAATTTCAACAGAACTTAATAATTTACAAAACAGTTCTGTGGTACAACTTTCTAACAATCAGTTTACACCTTTAGAAACAACTGCACAACAAATACACAAGGCAGAATTAGAAGCTTATAAGAAAAAATGGGAAGCGGAATTTAAAGCAAAGTTAAAAAATGCAGAACTCCAAGAAGCAGAACAATCTGTTAAAGATCTTCTTCAATTAACCCAAAGTAAGGCTGATGTTTTATCAGTCAAAGAAGCAGATTTACTTGAGAAACAGAATCAACTAAAAGGTAATATTTATCGAGATTTAAAAAACGTAAATCCTGATTTTGCTGTAGCACCTCAATTTAACAATCCTCCTTCATTTACAGGACAAAAAAAATCAGCTCCTTCTCCTGCTCCAGAGACTAATATTTCCCCTGTAATTACATCACCACCAATGCCTGCTCCAGAATCTAATCCAGATCCTGTTTTGGAAGAAGAAGCTGATGCATATGAAGAAATTTCTAATGAAGATGATGAATACACAGAAGATTTTGATGAAGATCTCATAAGCTATGATGAGATAGAAGATGGAGAATAGATACCCTCTATGCTAAATATTTGCTTTATAAGGAAATAATAATGAAAAATCTTAAATTATATTGTATACTCGTCTTTGTTTTCGGCGTACTGTTTTCTGTCCACTCACAAGATATCCCTAAATTGTCTTTTTCTGCAGGCGATCTATTGTTTACTGTAGATCAAATTAGTGGACGGTTTGGTTTGCGAAACATTAAAGAAAATGATTTTAATCTTAGTTCATTATTATTTGATCCTGGGTTTCCTACTTCTTATATTGAGATTTGTATTAATGGGAATCCTTATCGATTAGAAGAATTGAAATCTGTTTATCCTTTAGGAATTGCTGCTGGTTATCAGATTGACGCTATTTATCAATGGGAGAATGATATTCAGATAGAGATTGGATACTTTACTATTGATGTAAAAACTAATCTTGATGCTATTGGTATTGCTGTTCGCATTACCAATATCTCAGATCGGGATCAACATACTGTTTCTGTGAAATTATTATTAGACACTGATATTAGTGAGATTGATAATAAATCTTTGGTTTATCTCCAAAATGGTGAACATATTACTGAAGGAAGAATCTTTACAAATCCAACAATCCCTAATTATTTATTTTTTGGTAAAAAATCACAGTTTACCGAAAAAATAGAAGGAGCGGGATTATATCTGTATCCCACGATTTCTACTAATATTCCAAGAATGCTTGCTATTGGTAATTGGAAATATCTTTTAGATGCGGGCTCTTTTCCAAATAAAATCAATCCTTCTTTAAAATATCAAAATAGTGATTCAATAGACATAGGTGTAGGGGTGTATTTTGATAAAAAAATACTTAAAGCTTCTGATTATTATGATGTTGCTTCTGCCATTTCTTTGAATAAAAATCAAACAGATTTTATTCTTGATCAAAAAATGATTGATAAAGGGGTATTTGCTCCAGAACGCTTTGAGATTGAAGAAATCTTACAACATCTTCCTACCAATCATACAGCCAGGGTAGAGATTCGTTCTACACCTAGGTCTAAATCAATAATGAATACTTATGAGATCGCTAGACAAAATTATCGTCAGAAAAAACTACAAGTAGATACTACAGAGCTAGAAGCAGATTCTGTAAAAGCTTACGATTATTTAGGTAATTTATTACGAAATGATACTATCTGGAAGTACCTGTTTCAATTGAACTTCAAAATGGAAAATATTGAAGAAAAAATCAATAAAGTAATTAAAAGAGAAGATTAATCTTTTCTAATGATAAAACCATATAATTAAGTGAGAGAATTCATTATTCTCTTATTTTTTTTTATTTAAAACCGATAAAATTAATGAATTCTCTTATCTTGAGGAATTTTATTGAATTAATAATAAGATTTTTTATCGAATCAAGGAATATTCATATGTCACAATGTATTTTTGATGCGATCTCTTTGCTAGAAGAAAAATTATCATCGGAACACCTAAATATTCACGAAACAAAAGAAATGCTTGCTGATATTGTCAAAAAAAGTAGAGCCAACACTAAATTACGTATTATCACACAGTTTTTGGTGATCTTACATGCACTTACTGATGAATATGAATATGAAAATACTGATCAGATTAGTTTTATCAAGGAACTTGTTAATAAGTCTCTTTCTTTGATTAGAGGTATGTCTGAGGGGACAATCAACTATACACAAGGCGTTTATTTAATAGAGCAAAAAATTGTCGAGATCTCTTCTTTTTTTAAACGAAAAATTGGTACTGATACTTTTCTTAGTAACTCTATTTTATCAGAACAACTAGCAGTAGAATTGAAAACAGAAATGGCCAATATAAAAATAATTATTGATCAGCTTAATGAAGAAAAAAAGGATATTGATACTCAGTTTAAAGAAATAGTTTATCATTTAAAACGTTTGATTACTTTTGTTGATCTGATAGGGGTAACAGTTTTCTGTGATGAACTTCATAAAATAAAAGATTTTATTATAGATCAATATAACAAAAATCAATTACCCCTCCTCAAAGAGAATAAACTTTTTCAAGAAGTACTATTTTATTTTTATGAAGTTGGTTTAAAAATTTCAGCTATTTATCATAGTACTAAAGAATTAACCTCCTATATCAATAGTATCAATAGTAGTCATTTTCCTAATATTTTAGAGGACTATACCACTCAAATGAATAAAGAAAATTCTTTTTCTAATACTTCAGAAGAAGGGTCTAAAAATAATCTCCGGTTTTCAAGAAATCAACATATGGATGATTATACTTCTTTATTAAGTAGTGATGAGATTAATGCTTTAATGAATAATGATGATCCTTTTCCCAGCATTGATTTTGATCAAGTGCCACATTCTTCTGATACTAAAGAAGAAGCTGTTCCTTTTGATCTTTCTTTAGAAACAGCAAATGATATTTTTCATCAACAACAAAATCTATACATTCCTTCTACTTCTATAAAAATTGATCATATTAAAGATGAAGACAAATTAATTCAATTAACAGGAAAATTATTTTTGAAGCAAGAGCAGATTAAATATCTTATTTCTAAGGATAATCAGATGATGTTGGCTGATTTGACAGAGCTGGATCAATTAACAGATGATATTAAGCAGGTTCTTTTTCAACATTACTATATTTCGTTTAAAAATCTTCTCGGTGAAGAATTACGTACATTTATTAAAACAGAAGCAACAAATTTAGGGAAAAAACTAAGATTAGGAATCAAAGGGGAAGACGTCGAGATTTTATCTCGAGAGCAGGATTTTGTGAAAAAAATAGTCTTTGATATTGTTGGTTATTCTTTGCAGCGTAGTATTGAGGTGATTTCTCGGAGAAAAGCTCTTGATAAAAATGAATCTGCTTCTTTATTGATTGAGTTTGATGATAGTGGGGATACCTTGTCAATTTATATTCGGGATGATGGGCGAGGAATCTCAGATGATGCTACAGTTTTAACTGATATTCAATCAAAAGTTATTGAAAAACAAGGTTTAATGGATATTGAGACAGAAGAAAATGAATATCTTAAAATACGAATTCATTTACCAATGAAAAAAATAATTACTAAATCTCTTGTTGTACAAATTAAAGATACCAAATTTCTTTTTCCTAGCAAATCTATTCTTCAAATCCTCACCCCTAGTGAGGCCGCTATTATCTTAAAAACAGATCATTGTTTAGGGCAAATTGCTTTAACTACCTTAACAGGAATGGATCGGTCTATCGTTAATGCTTATTTGTTCTGTCTTTTTGGAAATGAAAAAATATTACTTGGTGTAGAGAATATATTATATTATACAGAAGCACTTATGGAAAAAGTTAATGTTCCTTTGATTCCATGTACCAGTAGTGTAGTTGTTTTAAAAGATGGTACAATTGGTTTTGTAATCGATGAACGAAAGATCTACAGTGAAAGTAAAAAACTCATTGAAAAACGTACAGAAATATTTCTAGAAAATATGATTATTTAAGAGGTACTATGCCAGTAGTAATACCGTTTATGGTAGGTGAAGGTTGGTTTGGACTAACATTAGATTTTGTTAAGGGAATTGAATCCACAGGTTCTATATCTCTTATACCTAATTCTCAAAAGCCTCTTGTAGGTTTGATGCATAAGAACAATAAGATTATCCCTGTTTGGTCTATAACTCCAGCTATTTTAGACCGCCAAAGTGAAATACAGCATCGTCGCTATTACATAGATTTATTGATAGATAATCAACAAATCGCAATACCTGTTGATGTAGTAAAAACTGTGACTGAAGTAGCTGAGGGATGGATTCCTTCCGAAATTGCTGGACTGACGATTTATCGTTCTTTGGGCAAGAATCCTTCTTTAGAAACACAGAAACTTGTTAAAGAAATAAAAATCCCAGAGTCTAAGTTTTACAAAGACACAGAATTGTCCTCTTTTTCATTAGAAGACATATAAAAATCCCCATATTGGGGATTTTTATTTTTGTTTTGTTAATTCTTGTAAACTTTTTTCTAGTCGTCTGATTTCATCTTGAGCACCTTCAGGTGTGTCAATAAAGACTAAAATACGTCTTCGATAGAAAGAAAATTCTGCAGGGAAGTTTATCTTAGATAATTCATTCCTTAGGATTCCGTATTCTAAAGACAAAGAATATTGTTTTTCTGTATCTGTATTAAGAGAGTTTTTTGCCCAAAGAAGCATCTCTGATTCAACTTCATAAAGAAATTTTGCATAGTGTTTTGTATTGTGCTGACTTTGATAAAGAGCTATTAATTTTGGTAATAAAAATAAAAACACCTTGATTTTACTAAGGTCTGTTTTTGCAAGATGTACTTTATTTGATATAGTCATGTTTTCTGTAGGAGCAGAGGGATTAGCATAAATAAAAAACTCTAAAGTAGGAAGTGTGATCACAGCACTATTTTTTAGAACAAGTGCTTTTGATGTTGGCTGATACATTGTAAGATCACATTCCAAATTTAATAATTGGGTAGAATTTCTGATAGTTAGAGCTTTTGAAATATATTCATGATATTTTTCTTGTAGGCTTAGGAGTTCTTTTTTTGTCCATTCATGCTCATTACAAAATAACTGTGTTACTGTTAATAATATGATTAATAAAATTCTCATAGTAATCCCCCTAAATTTATTATAACTTAAATAACATTAAAAGTAAAAAACTTGTAATAAAGATGTTTTTCTAGTAAAGTATATCTATAAAGCATGAGGAGAAAGCCATGAATGTAAAAAAAGGTGATGCTATTAAAGTCCATTATAAAGGGACATTAGATGATGGTAACGTATTCGATAGTTCTGAGGGAAGAGAGCCTTTGGCTTTTACTGTTGGTCAAGGTCATGTTATACCTGGTTTTGATAATGCAATGGAAGGAATGCAAGTTAATGAAACTAAAAAAGTTCATATTCCTTCTGCAGAGGCTTATGGTGAATATTCTGAAGAAAATGTCTTAGATGTTCCAGTTGGGCAACGTTTATTTTTGTTGCACCCACAATCAGGACAACCTGTTCCAGTAAAAGTTATGAAAGCAGAAAATGGTGTAGTTGTACTTGATGCAAACCATGAACTTGCTGGTCAAAACTTAAATTTTGAAATTACATTGCATGCTATTGGTGACACTACAGAAGAAGATCACGATCAATGTGGATGTGGTGGTTCTTGCCAACATTAATATAAAATTTAAAAAAACTCCTCTATATTTAGAGGAGTTTTTTGTTTTTAATATTAATATAAAATAGAAAAACTAAAATCTAAATCCTATCACCCCACCAAAAGTTAGATAGTGGATAAGTCCAAGGTCTTTTCCTTTGATAATACCAAAGAAATCAAAATCATTACTTGTTTCGTATGTTGATAATGAATACCCAACATCAAAACCAATAACAAAAGCAGAATATTTGCTAAAATGGACGTTATAACGTACCATCATTTCGAGTCCCCATGATAAAAATCCTGGAAACTTGTCATTATCGACTTCAAAAAATTTATTATGAATATTAAAATCAAAGACCATTGCTGTTGTAATCAAGAGAGATGATCCACGACCACTTTGAGGATCTACTTTTCCTAAACCATATCCTCCACCAATAGAAAACCCTAATTTGGATGTTTGAGAATAAAGAGAATTGATGGATTTTATTTGGTAAGATAGTTCTTCTGGTACCATAGGTGTTGTAAAACGTAAAGCTGAATAAAAATTACGGCGATAGTTTCCGTAAGTTAATTCTAACATAGTGGTATTTACAGGTATAATTTGATTAAAGTTTTCATTAAAGTATGATTGTCCTGCAAATCTGTTGACAACATTCACCCCTATTCTAGGTGTTGTTGCATCTTTAACGGCTTCTTGAGCCGATGTTAGTGTAGGTGCTACGAATAATGCTATTATTAATGCGATAAAAAGTCTCATAATTATATCTCCCGAATAATATAATGAATATTTATAGTAATTATATATAATATATGATGTTTATTACCTATATTTCAAATTATAATTGAGAATATTTAATTTTTTAAATATTTGATTATAAATTTTATGTTATAGATTTTATTTTAATAATTTTGCAAAAGGATTATGAGTGATTTGACCAGCATCATTTTTTTTAATCTGATCTTTTGAATTTTGTTGTCCAGCAGGTTTTTTTAGAGAAATTTTTGATTTATTTCCTGACGGTGCTTTAGAATCTTTTTCGGATTTTTGAGCAAATACTTTAGGATTTCTAGTTCCTGACCCTGATTTCATAGACAATCCAATACGACGACGTTTTTCATCCATATCAATAATATAAGCAGTGATTACATCACCTGCTTTTACTACATCCATAGGGTGATCAATATATTGATCACTCATCTCAGAAAGATGGATTAACGCAGTTTCTTTAATTCCAAGATCGACAAAGGCTCCAAAATCTACAACATTTTTAATTTTTCCTGTCACTTGCATGCCTACTCTTAAATCTTCAAAAGTCTTTACACCTTTTTGCATAATAGGTCCTGGAAAATCTTCTCTAGGATCATGAGCAGGTTTTTGTAGTTCGACGATGATATCTTCAATAGTAGTGTCGCCAATATGATATTTATTCATTAAAGATTCTTTTTGTTCTTTTGTTGGCTTTCCAGAAGAAAGAATCGCTAAGATTTCACGAGCAACATCATAATTTTCAGGATGAACCCATGAATTATCCAAAATTTCCTGAGAATTAGGAACTTTTAAAAATCCTGCGGCTTGTTCAAAAGTTTTATCGCCCATTCCTGTTACTTTTAGTAATTCCATTCTATTGGTAAAAGCTCCATTTTTATCACGATAAGAAACAATTTTTTTTGCAAGGCTGATCTTGATGCCAGAAACATATTTTAGAAGTGAGTAGGAAGCTGTATTAATATTAATGCCTACTCTATTTACAACAGATTCTACTGTTTCATCAAGAGAATCATTTAAAGCACTTTGATTAAGGTCATGCTGATAAAGACCCACTCCAATAGATTTAGGATCTATCTTTACTAATTCTGCTAGTGGATCTTGTAGACGTCTACCAATAGAAATAGCTCCTCTAATACTTACATCCAAATCAGGAAACTCTTCTTTAGCAATAGGTGATGCCGAGTATACACTGGCACCATCTTCTGCAACTACGGTAAAAGGAATATCTATCTTAGATTCTTCAATAACTTTTGAGACATATTCTTGTACATCATGGGAGCCAGTTCCGTTACCAATTGCAATGAGATTAATGTTATGTTTTTTGATCATTCCTGTAATAAGAGCACTGTATTGAGGATTATCTTTTAGTTGGTAGAACATAAAATCTTCTAAGAATTTTCCGTTTTCATCAATAGCAACTACCTTTGTTCCAGTACGGATTCCTGGGTCAAAGGCAAGAATTCTGGTACTTTTGATAGGAGATTGAAGAAGGATGTTTTGTAAATTGGCAGAAAATAATCCAATACCGTGCTTATCAGCACTAGATGTGAAATTTGATCTGATTTCACGGAGAACAGCAGGTATTAGAAGACGTTTCATCCCATCAACGATAGCTTCAGAGTGAAATTTATTATTAAGTGAATAATGTGAAAGTACCACATTATTCACTTTTTCTTCTTCAATATCAATCTTAATTTCTAATTCTTTTTCGCTTTCTCCACGATTCATCGCTAAAACTCTATGTGGTTTTACAGTGGATAAGGGTTCTTTATAGTCGTAGTACATGCCGTATACGCTAGTTTCTTTATCTTTATTTCCAGTGATTATTAATTGACCATGTTTCAGAATAAAATCACGTGTTTTGGCACGATTTTCAGTATCTTGAGAGATTCTTTCTGCAAGGATATCCATTGCTCCTTGCAAAGCGTCTTCAATAGTCAAAATAGCATGTTCCTCGTTGAGATAATCATTAGCAGCCACAATAATAGCACTTTCTTCTGCAGTGAGCATTAATTCAGCTAATCCCTCTAGATCAGCTTCAATTGCTTTCATACCACGAGTTTTTTTCTTACGTTTATAAGGTGCGTAGATATCTTCAAGTTCTGTTTGAGTAGAACAAAGCTGAATATTAGCAAGTAATTCTTCAGTTAAGAGACCTTGTAAAAAAATTCCTTTAATGATCTCGATACGTCTGGTTTCAAGATTTGTTAATGATTTATTCAAATGTTCAATAGAACGGATCTCTGTTTCATCTAAATTACCAGTTTTTTCTTTTCGGTAACGAGCAATAAATGGCACCGTACAATCTTCAGCAAATAAATCTAATGTTGCTTTGATCTGTGTTGCAGTAATTGATAGTTCCTCTGAAATACAAGAAATGATATCATCTGTATCAATAAGCAATGATTCAATTAATTCAGGTGTTAATGCCATAAAATTTCCTCCAAGCATGTGTATAGGGGGTATAAATACCCCCTATAGGTTTTCTCATCTTTTTACAGACTGAGTCTGATCTCCAAATCTACAAAGCTCATAAATTTTCAATGAATACCTATGAGGTACTTTATTATAATCTAAAAACTGATTCTTGTAAAGCAATTATACAATTATTTTATAAATTTTTTTTAGAATCCAAGCCCAAAACTCAATGCATATGTTAAAGTATGAAAAGATGCAATTGTTTTTTGCATATTAACATAAAACGGATCTCCTGTACCAATAGCATACAAATAACCAAAATCAGCACCCAAGATAAAATTTAAGTGTGGTCTTATCGTATAGGATGCACGCATATTAAATTCAAAACCTGCATTGATTAGTTGATTTTCGATCGATTTTGAAGTTGTTATCTTCTCTAAAAGATTTGGAATAGCATGAGAATGAACACCTGCCTCTACAATAATAGCACCATTAACAGAAATGAGCCATCCAATATTATTGGAACCCCTAACATCGAATACTGTTCCCCCAAATCCAAATCCACCACCTAATCGAACGGCTTCCATATTAATAATAGGTAATAATAAAGCAAATGGTTTTTCAGAATACATTAAAGGAATACTAACACGTATTTGAGTATAAAAATATGATTTTGATGTTGATATTGGTATTTTAAATTCAAAAAGTGTTGTTGCGAATGGAACAGTAATTTCAGGAGCAGCTCCACCAACACGGCTAATAGATCCTATTCTTTGTACTATTCCAAAATAATAAGAATGTCTGTCAGCATATTCTGTTTCTTGAACAGAAATTGGTTCTTGAGCTAATATTTTGATAGATATGCTACAAATAAGCGTAAGCATAAGCGTTGCTTTCCTCATGATATCCTCCTCTTATGCTTAATGTGTAAATATAAATATGTAATCATTATACATTATATTATATGGTTATATAAAATTATGTTCATGTATTTTTAATTTGACTTTTATTATCTACTATATTAAAATACAGCAACGATTTACTATTTTTGTTGAGGAGAATTATATGAGATTTTTTCTGATATTTTTATTATTGATAGGAACTTCATGTTCAGAAAAATCAAAAGATAATAGATATTATATTATCACAGGTATTGAGCCAATAGCTTTGTTAATTCAGCAGATTGGTGGTAGTCATATTAAAACTTCTGCTGTTATTCCTCCTAATATTGATCCTCATACTTTTAATCTGAAAATATCTGATGGGGTGGCTGTTGCTGAGGCTGATTTACTTATTATCTTGGATGAGCATATTGATGGTATGCTATTACAGATTTCTGACCAGACTAATAAAATAGTATTAAAAAAATCTAAAGACCATCATGGTCACGGATCTCACAATGAAAACCCACATTATTGGCTTTCTTTTACAAAATCTATCGAGATAGCTACTCAGATATTGAATATTCTTGAAGATCTTATGCCAGAACATAAATCAGAATTTCAAATGAATTATAACTTATTTGTTGCAGAAATCAATACTAATTTTACATATTATAAAAATCAACAAAAAAATATTGTAGTAGTGCAACGTCATGCTGCTTGGGATTATCTTTTGGAAGAATTAGAAATCAAACAGATTGCGCTTTTAGAGGAATTTGAAAATCAGCAAGTATCACTTAAAAAAGTACGAAGCCTAATTGATCTTGTAAAAAAACAAGATAGTCAAGTTTTATTAATTGAAGATGCTTTTTCAACACCATCTAGTGTTTTTAAAGAAATTAGTAAAGAGAGTTCTGCTAATATCGTGGTATTAAATCCTTTACAAACGGATAAAAATATATCTACTATTGTTGAACTACTACATTATAATACAGAATTATTAATAAAAAAACAATCATTTTTACAATGATCACTTTCATTAAGTATGTATTGGGGAATCTTCAAAATAAGAGTGTTTTATTATGAAATTGGATGAATTTTTTATTAAATATATTGTAAAAGAATACCAGGAACAAAAAAATCCTTCTCAAATTCAAATATTTCAAGAAGCAATTTGTGAATTTGTTGAAGAATGGACTAAGATCACCTACCATTGTTCAACAGATATAGCACGTGATTTTTTAGTATATATTTTAGAATTCTCAGAACAAATCATGCTTTCTTATCCTAAAGATTTGAGAGTACTTTTTAAGACATGGTTTATTGCTGTATTAACAAATAAATTCGCCGATTTTTCTAAAACAACAGCAATATTTTCTCCTTATGCTGTAATAGATTTTGATTTTTTTGAAGAAACCTTAATTGATGTTGAATACTCGCAATCTCTATATTATGAACAATTAATGGGATTAATGGATAAATTATCTTCATATGAGCAAAGTATCGTGTTTTTTTTGTATATGCCAAGAGATATTAATGAAAAACATTTTTATCATTTGTCTAAATTTTTTCAAAAACCTGTACATATTATAATGAAAGTGTATCATAATATTTTAAAAGTACAAGAGATATCATTAAAAAATCAAGAAACAATACAGTTAGAACGGGATAAAATAAATCAAAAAATTATTCGATTAGAACATATGTACAAAAAAACACAAAATCTTTCTAAAAAAGATTCATTGGTCAATAAAATTTCTTATTTCAAAAATAGACAGTATAAATTATCCTTACAAATAAAAACAAAGAAAAAAATTCTTTTGAAACATTTTGAAGAATTAGTAGGGGATTATCAATCTACCTATTCATTAATTAGAAAAATCGAAACTAAAATTCGTGTACTATTAAGTGAGCTAATTGGAGACCAGTAAATATGAACAAAATGTTGTTGTATATAGAAAATAAACTCCCCCTCGACCAAATGAATGAATATTCTTCTTTTCTAAAAAATAATCCAGATGAGATGAAGAAGGTGGTGCAACTTTCTAAGGCATTAGCAATTTATGATGCTCAGCATTCTCGAATTCATACTATGGAGATTGTTGATAAGCCATCTTCTTACTTAGATTTTATGTTAACAGGGTTGATTGACTTGATTGATCGGAAAAAACTTGCTTTTAGAGGATCTCATGATGTAATTATTGATAGTTTTTGCTTTTTAAAGCTAACTCTTCAAGTAATTAAAAAGAAAGAACAAGGCTTAGAATTGATAATTACTTCAGCAGAAAATCTTTGGTGTGAGTGGATGGATCTGGCTACTGGAAATACAGATATCATTACTCTTGGAGAGGCCGTACCAATTATTGCTGATCAAAGATACTTACTACGTTATGATGATGAAGGCTATTCGGAACTTTTATTTATTTCTTTTTAAATCAAATAACCCCCTATTTTATAGGGGGTTATTTATTCTGAAATATTCATATTTTGTGAAATAATAGGATCAACACCATAGGTATTACGATATAGTTGTTCAAAATTCTTAACTAATCCATCTCGGATAAGAATGATTTTGGTTTCTGAAATTGATGGTTGTTTGGAGTTTTCTTGACTATGATAATCTAAAAGATACTCGTGTAATGCTGAGGATTGTTCTTTCATATGTGTACAAATACGCTTTATTTCTGATAGTGATTCGGCACTTTGATCTAATTGAGAAAAATCTAGTGTTGGAGTCGTATGACTAGGAGTTCCTATCGCTGTATTCTTAATATCAGGAAGTGTTTCCAGAATATTTTTAGCAACGGCATAGGATTTTCTGATTACGAGATCGGCATCTCTTAGTTCTTCAATAATAGCATGCCCAATATTAGAACTTTTCTCAGCAAAATTCTTCACACGATCGGAAACAGACATAAAGACTTTTCCAGAATCACCAGCTTTAGATGCTTCGATAGAGATATTAAGCGCTAAGATTCCTGCTTGAAAACCATTATCAGAGGATGATTTTGCAAGAGTGGAAGCTCGTTCTGCTCTTGTGAAAAGACGTGAGAGCATTTTTTGCATAGAAAGAATTTTTTCTTTTAATACTACTGAATCCTGATTATTTAGATGATCTAGTGATTGTTGATGATCGCTTATATTGATGCTTGTGGTTCCTGCTTTAGAAATATATTCGGAAATACTTTTTTGAATAGGATCAATCTTTAGGGGTAGCTCGTTTGAATACTTTAATAAAGAATAAAGATGCTCTATGTTGAATTTGTGAGAAGTATTTTGTGTATTAGCAGATTCCCAATCAATAGATTGCAATTCTTCCCAAATATTTTCAAGCACAACAGAATTTTTAGCAATGATTTTTTTAGATAGCAAAGATGCACCATTTAATGTCATAAAAATACAAATAAAAATAAATCCCATATAAACAGGAAGTATTAATTTTATAAATAAATAAATAAAAGAAGTTTTTATGGTAGAGTTAATTATTCTTTTTATGAGTTCGATCTGATCATAAAATTCTTGGAAAGCATTTCCTTTTTCTTCTAAGTTTTTACTGGATAGTGAGGAATAAAATTTTTCACTAATCTCCTGTAATAAATTTATTTCTGCTTCAGCATTAGGAAGGGTTTTTAAAAATTGTTTTTTATGAAGAATGTTCCATGAACTAAGACTTGTTTTAGAACTATCAATATCGATATTATTATTTAATAACATTGATGCTTCACTGCTGATTTCAGTAAAATACAAGGCGTTTTTTTGTAACAAGGTATGTTCAGAGTTCTTAATAAAATAAAATAATGCACAAACAATAGTAAAAATAGATAATAAAATCCATACAGCGATTATTTTTTGTGAGTATTTAGTAACAGATGAATTTATGTTATCATATGCCATCTTATCATCCTCCATCGAATAGAAAAATTATCGTAATCGTAAATAAGATATCGGTATAAAGTATAAAATATTTAGTATATAAAAGTAATTTATTGCTTGTATTCTATTATCTTGATGATATTTTGAATCCTTACTAATCAATCATGCTATGCTGTGTGTTGAATTGACAAACTACTGTATATATAATATACTAGAAATAGTTAAAAAATTTATAACTATTTTTGGAAGGTATTTATGTATTCTTCACCTTTGATTTCAATTATTATTCCTGTTTATAATACAGAATTTTATTTATCTAAATGCCTTGATAGTGCTGTTAATCAGACTTTTAAAGATATCGAGATTATTCTTGTTGATGATGGATCGCTAGGTAATTGTAAAGAAATCTGTGCTCAATATCCTTTGGTAAAATATATTTCCTATGGTGAAAATAGGGGGCTTTTTCGTGCACGAGAAGAAGGAGTTCGCTCAGCACAAGGGGAGTATATTCTTCATTTAGATAGTGATGATTGGCTCCCTTTAGATGCGTGTGAGCACATTGCTACTCAAATACGAAAAACATCAGCAGATATCTTAATGCACGGATCAAAAAGATTTCTTCCTAAAAACATATTAAAAAGAGATGCCCTTTCTGCAAAACTACCCCTCCTAGATTATTTTACTAATGAAAAAAAGCATACACATATTTTTTTATGGCAATTAACTATTAAGAAAGAAATTCTTTTAAATGTCTATAATGATCTGAAACTCACAGAACATTTTATTCTTTCTGAAGATGTGTTGCATTTTTATTGTTGTTTATATTATGCTAAAACATGGGGTGTAGTTTCCGAGTATTGTTATTTTTACAATGAGAGTAGTATTAGTGCTACCCGAAAACAAATAACCACGGAAATAGCTTTAAAAGACTTAAAATCGATGGAAATTCTTATACGAAAATTAAAAGAATTTCGAATTCTTAATGATCTTCCAGAAAATATTTTTACTTCGATAATTGAGCGTCAACTTCAAGATCGTCTAGGAGAATTTAAAGCATCTTATAAGAATCTTTACTGGAATCAATTGATTCCTAGATTGGGGGAATTATTTAGCTATGATCTACTAGCAGAGAATATATTTAATGTGTTGAAAACACCGTCAATGAAAATCCCTCAACGACAATTTAATTATAAATTAATCAAATTACAACAAAAAATATTCCCAGATAATTCTTTGTTGTTTAATATCCTCCAATCTTTATGGTGGAAGATCAGATGAGAGATATTAGACATTTTTTAAAAATCACTTTAGGTTTGTTTATAATTTCTGTTTTTTCTTTTTGTGTAGGAATTTTAATAGGATTGCATCGTAAAAACGATATTTTCATTATTTGTGATCGATGGAATGATGCCTCTGATAATGGCTTTGCTCTTTTTAAATATCTTCGTGAGACCTACCCTAATAAACCAATTTATTATATTTTTGATACTTCTCAAAAGAATTATCATTATGAAAAAATCAAAGATTTGGGTAATATCCTTTCTTATCGCTCTTTAAAGATGTTTGTATATTTATATTTCGCAAGATATATTGCTTCTTCGCATACTCATATTATGTGGCTCTGCAAAGATTTTCTTGGAACAAAAATTTGGCAACAAAAAATAAGCTGTTTTTTACAACATGGTGTTATTATTAATAAATTAGGAGAATATTTTGATCATATTAATCAATTTGATATAATTGTCACAGGATCTGCTTTAGAACATACTTTTTTAGAAGAAGAAACTAAAAACTTATCGATTAAACCAATTTATACAGGACTCGCTCGCTGGGATCGATTTGATAAAAAAAATAATACTGATCGTATGATTTTGGTTATGCCTACATGGAGAAAACCTTATTATGAAGCCGAAGAAAATAAAAATAAATCTGTTCCAGAACTTCTATCTCAATTAAAAAATACAGATTATTTTCTAAAATGGCAGGCTTTTCTTAATTCAACAAAATTACATGAATTGTTACAATATTCTAAAGTTTCACTTTCTTTTTATGGGCATCCTAATCTTTATAATTTTTTTAATACCCCTGTGTTTTCATCGAACTATTCTTTGATTTCAATTGCTAATCCTAGGAAAGATGATCTACAGCAATTCATCGAAAAATCATCATTATTAGTAACTGATTTCTCAAGTATTTTCTTTGAGTTTGCTTATCTTAAAAGACCCATGATTTATTTTCAATTTGATGAAGCAGAATTTAGAGCAAACCACTATCAAGAAGGTTATTTTAGTTATAAAAGAGATGGTTTTGGACCTATATTTGATGAGATAGATGATGTTATTGATAAACTAGAGTACTATATTAATAATAATTTTCAAATGGAACTGGAATATCTTCAAAAAACAGAAGATCATTTTGTATTATACGACGATCAAAATTCAAAACGTAATTATGAGGCTATAATAAATTTTTCAAAAGAGGTAGCAGATGGATAATCCTAAAGTTTCGGTGATTATTCCTGTATATAATGTTGAATACTATCTTAGAGAATGTCTTGATAGTGTAATGAATCAGACCCTAAAAAATATTGAAATTATTATCGTAAATGATTGTTCTCCAGATAATAGTGAAGCGATTATTTTGGAATACCAAAAAAAAGATTCTCGGATTATTTATATCAAACATGAAATTAACAAACGCCAAGGTGGTGCTCGTAATACTGGTCTTCGTATAGCTAAAGGTGAGTGGATTTATTTTATGGATAGTGATGATTATATTAACTTAAATCTTCTAGAAAAAATTATTAATAAATGTGAATCAATAGGTGCTAACTACGGTGTTTTTGGACGTCAAGATTTTGGCACATTTTTAGGTGAGAAAGCATCCATAGAATTTATTCCATCAAAAAAAATTGATGGTCAGATTCTAAATCAAGATACAATGTATGATGTATGGATAACGATCTGCACAAGAATTTTTAAACGCTCTGATCTTATAAAAAACAATCTTTTCTTTTTAGAGAATTTTTTTATGGAAGATCTTGTATTTGCGTACCAATATGCAGTGACTGTAGGGCCTAAAATAGCTAGCCTTCAAGAAAAAGCATATCATTATCGTCGTCATGATATGTCTACAATGGGACAAATAAATAAAAATATAGTTTATCTACCATTAGCTTTTAAAATAATTGTTGAATTTTTAAAAAAATTCCAAAAATGGGAACAATATAAAGATGTTTTTTTGAGAGATGTTCCTAATCACATGTTTTCATATTTTATATATCTTGATCCAAATTTTTTAGGCGAATATATGAAGAATTTTATTGATTTTTGTAAAGTAGTAGATCCTTCTCCCAAAGATATAGAACAGTTCCCAGTCCTTTGTTTTGCTCATATTGAATCGATGTTATTAGACCAGCAAAAAGTGTTACTTATGTATTTTATTCGTAATTGGGAATGTATTAATGATAAATGGTATCGTTTTGGACAAGCCTCTTGTATTGAAAAAATTAAGATGTTTCTCAAGTTTATAATGAGAAAAATATTGAAGACATCATAAAATATTTCTTTAAAAAATAAAAACCCTGTTTAACAGGGTTTTTATTTGGATTTTTGTATAACAAAAATATTTAAAATTGAGCTAGTGTTTCTAATGCTAGTAGAATTGATTTTTCTTCACCTTTTATTGCTAATTGTTCAGACTCACTAAAATTTAAAATAGCATCTTTTGTATCTTGTTGATATTTGACGACATTATTTAAAACAGCTGTTGCTTTTATGCCTCTTAAACGAGCTAGTGTCAGTAGAGCAGCTGTTTCCATATCTGCTGCTAAAATCCCTTTTTTCTGCCAAAAAGCACAAATCTCTTCTTCTTGATCTGTGTAAAAAGAATCATGACTACGAATAATTCCAGAATGATATGAAATATTTTGCTTGTTGGCTATAGTAAGCATTTGATAAGTCAATTCAATAGAGCTTATTGCAGGGTAGGATGTTTCTATATAGGCTGTTGAGCCTCCATCATGTCTTACAGCTCCCTCCACTAAAATAAGATCTCCAATGAGAATATTTTCTTGATAGGCCCCAGCTGAACCTACCCTTATCAAACGCTTTGCTCCACATAGAACTAATTCTTCTATGCAAATTAAAGTTGAAGGCGCTCCTATTCCTGTAGAAATTACGGTAATAGGAGCGTTTTTATAATAGCCACTAATAGAGGTAAACTCTCTGTTATAAGCTATCTCCTGAGAGTCATTAAGGTGTACTCTGACATGATTTACACGCGCAGGATCACCTACTAAAATTACTGACTCGCTGACAGTTTCACAATGAATATGAGCTTGTTTCATTTTTAAATCACCATTCTTTTTTTCCAAAGAATATATCCATATATTGCGTTGATGAGATAAGCTAACCAAACCATTGCGAGTGTATAAGATCCAATAGAGATATAGAGAGGAATACCGATAAGATTTACCAAAATCCACATATGCCAGTTTTCAAGGACTTTTAGAGACATAAACCATTGCCCTAAAATAGCAAAAATTGTTGATGCAGCGTCTGTTATTCCCTGAGAAATATGATTATAACGACCGACTTGCATTCCGATTATTGTGAGTGCGAAGATACTTATTGTTGCTACAAGGCTATAAATAATTTTTTCTTTTTTAGAAAGTGATCGTGTTAAAGCAACAGAGCCTTCTTGTTTTTGTTTTTCTTGAGGGTGTAGCCAATAATAAAGTCCGTAAAAATTTAATATCAAGTAGACAATATTAATGAGACCATCCCATATTAATGGAGACCAAAAAATCACGTAAGCAAGCCAAAAACTTACGGAGATAATACCAAAAGCATAGTTCCAAATATTTTCTTTTGCTACAAGAAATACACACAAAACTCCTGTTATGCCTGCTACATATGAGAGAATAAGACTCATAATATTAGATGTAGATAAAATACCTTCGAAACTAAGAAAATCTGTATAGGATCCATAGCTAATAATACAAAAACTAAAAATCCCAAAAAATATTAGATAAATAATTTCCCATTTTTTAGACATAGGAGATCTCCTTAGTAATTATTTAATTCTTTATACAAAAATATACAAATTTATTCTTTGAATGATTTTATAGTCTTAGCCAGCTGTTCCCCTGTCCAGCCATAAAGAGAAAGAAGTTCTTCATAAGTACCTACTTGTCCAAAAGTACTTGCTCCAATACGATGTAGTTTTTTAGGATAATGTGTTGTAAGTACTTCTGAAATTGCAGAACCCAGTCCTCCACGTATATTGTGATTATCTAACGAAACAAGAATCTGACATTCTTTTGCAGCTTTGATAATTATTTCTTCATCTATTGGAAGTATCGTAAAAAGATCAATGATACGAACACTTTTTCCTTCTTTTATAAGAATGTCTGCGGCATCTATAGCTTGAGATAACATTGCTCCGGAGGCAAAAATACAAATATCTTCCCCATCATGTATTTGTACGCCTTTTCCTATAGTAAATTCCATTGAATCACTATAAATTTTATAAGAAGAACGACGTGCAAAGCGAATATAATTAAGTCCTTTGAAATTATTTAAAATTAATGAAAGTATTTTTGGCATTTGTGCAGAGTCACAAATATCAAAAATCCTTGTATTTGATAATGCTCTAAACATAGAAATATCTTCAAATGTCGTATGAGTACCGCCATTATATGCTGTTGTAATACCAGGATCTGTGCCTAGTATCACAATAGGTAGATCAGCATAAGCAGAAGATACAGTCGCTTGATCAAAGCAACGTCGTGCAGCAAATGGAGCAAAACTATGAACAAATGGTTTGAAACCTGTAACAGCTAAGCCAGCTGCAAGAGATATTGCTTCTGCTTCCATAATTCCAATATTGAAAAATCTATCAGGGTGTTGTTTAGCAAAAACATTTGAGCCACTAGATGAAGCTAAGTCTGTTTCTACAAAGCATATAGAAGAATCATTTTGAGCAATTTCTGTAATTTTATCAATACAAGATTTACGAATTTCCACACTATCTTTAATTTTATCTTTAATGATCATAATATGTTCCTTTATATATTTGCTTTTTCTTTGAACAATTTAAGCGCTTCTTGAAGGCTCTTTTTTTTCTCATCACTATCAATACGTAAGTGATGATCGTCAATTTGCTCTAAAAAGGAAATCCCTTTTCCCTTGACTGTATCCATAATAATAGCTAACGGAGCATTGGATGATTTGGATTGAGCAATAGCTGTATGGAGCTCAGTATAATCATGACCATTGACTCTTACAGCATTCCATCCAAAAGCGTCAAATTTTTTCACAAAATCAAAAGATTTATTAATATGATTACAAAGACCATCTAACTGTTTTTTATTATCATCTACAAAAACAATTAAATTATTTAATTTTTGATGAGCAGCTACTTGAATTGCTTCCCAGCATTGACCTTCATTAAGTTCTCCATCTCCGACGATGCAAAAAACTTTTTGTCCTTTTTTGAGCTGGCGTGCTCCTAAAGCAATACCAACAGCTGCACCCAATCCTTGTCCTAAACTTCCTGCAGTCATATCTACGCCTAATGTTTTTAAGCGATCTACATGAGACGGTAATGTTGTATGAATTTGATTTAATGAGTGTAGTTCTTTTAAATCAAAATAACCACGAATAGCAAGAGTTGCATAAAGTGCAGGGCCTGCATGTCCTTTACTAAGTACAAAATAATCACGATCTTCTTTTTTAGGATTTTTAGGATCGATCTTCATGATTCCTTCTTCAGGAGCATAAAGTACAGAAAGCACGTCTACTACCGATAGCGATCCCCCAATATGCCCAAATCCCAAATGTGAAATCATATCTGTTAAGTAATATCTTACTTTGTAAGCAAATAATTCTGTTTGGGTCATAAGTTCCATCCTTAAATAGCACAATATCTGCTATTCTTATTTAAATTATATATGTTATTATTGAAGTGAATTAATCACAAAGCGGGCTAAAATATTTAAAAAAACTTCAGTAATTTATTCAAGATATAATATTATAATATATTTATTTCAAATAACAAAGTGATTTTTGTTATTTGAAAATTATTTCTGTTTTATGGATCTATGTTCAGATTTTTAATAGGTATAAATATATGATTTTCTATTTTCCTTATTTTATTATTAGAAGGATGAAATGTCGACATCATTTATATATTTCTCCCGAAAAAAATAACTCATACTATTGTAGCATGAGTTATAAAAAATATTTTAGTTTTTAGATCAAAAAGATTTTCTTTTAATTAAATTTTTATAGATATATTTTTTCTTTATATAAGAATCTTTATATGATATTGTAATAGAATAAAATATTATATAATTATGTCAATACTTTTTTAACAATTTATTCATCTTTTGCTATACATCAATCAGTTATACCATTTAAAGCTTCTATTACTTTTTTAGAAAATATTTTTATTAAATTAAGATCTTTATCCTTTATTTCTTAAAATAAAAAAGCACCATTGGGAAATGGTGCTTTTTTATTAGGTTGTCCATATGGACTTTGGGCGTTGTAGGAATCGAACCTACGACCCTCTGCTTGTAAGGCAGATGCTCTAGACCAACTGAGCTAAACGCCCTCAATAAGAATTAAGTATAATATTATAAATGATTTGCATATTATTGTCAAGGGTTTTCAGTGATTTATCATTATTAATTGTGTTTGTGTAAATCTTCAACTAATGTTTCTGGGGAAGAATCTTTAAAAAATCCTCCACCCATCACAAACCAATCCAATCCAGATTTTTTTAGGCTGCCCATATTTTTTCGAGAAATTCCTCCATCTGCTTCTATAATTATATTATCTCCACAAATATTACGAGCCTCTTGAACGCGTTCTAATGATTCTGGTATAAATGATTGAAACGAAAAACCTGGTTCTACACTCATGATCAAAAGCAAATCAAATTCTCCAAGAAAATCATTAATGGCAGATACAGGTGTACTTGGTTTTATAGATAACCCAGATAGTACATTGTTAGCACGAATATCTTTAAGGATTTTTTTAACTGTAGCAGGAGTTCCTGCTTCTAAATGTATCGTTAGTACTTCAGGTTTTAATGCTAAAAACGTTTCATAATAACCAGGAAGCTCAATCATTAGATGGATGTCTGCTTTAATTTCAGGGATAGCTGTCATAATTTGTTCAACAAACTGCAATCCAAAAGATATATTTGGAACAAAATGATTATCCATTACATCGTAGTGTATTTTAGTGATTGATGATTTTTTGATTAATTCTAAAGAGGATTTAACATCTGAAAAATCAGAAGCAAAGAGTGATGGAAGAATATTAGTCATGGTTATAAAATCTCTCAGCGATTATTTCATTATCAGCAAAAATCGTCAATTTTGTGTTTCCATATGATTTGAATACTCGAACAAATGATGCACCTTCTGCACCTTGTTTTTCATAAATTGTTCTAGCTCGTCCTAGTTCATCTTCTAATAATGCTTTGTAAAATTTTGCTGTTGGAGCATCTGGTGTGATGATTTCATTTGTTTGACCAAGTTCATTAGTAATAATTTCAAATTTACCAGTAGATTCTGCTTTAGGAATATAAAAATTAATTGCATGCCAACGAAGTTTGGTTTTTTCTCCAGAATCTTGAGCATGTAATCCTACATAAAGTACGACACTGCTATTTTTTGTAAGGACTTCACCTGATTCGATATTTTGATATAGAATTAATCCATCTTCGGAATTTGATTCGATATTTGATGAAATAATAATAGGATTAATATTGTTGTTATAGAGAGTTGTAGTGACGTATTCAATAGGTTGATAGATAAAGTCTTCCATCTCAAAAGAATCCGTTTGTTTTTTATCTGCAACACTAACAATTAAGGACACACTTCTATCTGAAATTTGTCCAGGACTCATATTTATTGCTAAAACTATATCTGATGTATTTGTCCCAGATGGTACAGCTTGGATCGTGAAAGGGATCTTTTGAGTTTTTAGTATTTCTAAGGCTTCTCCCCTTGTCAAACCACAAATCTTTGGCACCTTATAAACATCTCTTCCTAAACTTACTGTCAAGGTAATCTCTCGTCCTTCACGTGCAATCACACCACCGTTAGGATGTTGTCTGATGACTTTGTGAATAGGTTGATTGTTGTTAAAACGTGTCTCAAATCTGACTCTAAAATTTTCTGATTGTAAGATATTGATAGCTTCTAATATATCGTATTGTGTAACGTTAGGGACACGGGTTCTAGGAGATCCTATTTTGACAATAGTAAATGAAATCATAAAAGCAAGGCTCACGGCTAATACCATCAAAATTAATGTAACCACTAAAAATCGAACCATTCGGATGTGTTCTTGTGGATTTTCAGGAAGAAGAAAATCTTTCCATGTAGATAATTTTGTCCATTTTTTAGCAAATACAATCACAAGATTAGTATAGCTTTTTAGTTTTTGAATAATATCTGACAATTTAATCATATAAATCCTACCGTAAATTATATATTGAAGTGCTTATGATCTAGAAACAACCCTTTTTTTAAGCGGTTTCCGTTACAAAAATCTTTTCCACAAAGGGGTTTTTTGGTGGGTAATTGAACTTTTTTTAATAGAATGGTACTCTCATAACAAGAAACAACAATACCTTCATCATTAACATCTAAGATCTCTCCTTCTTTTCCACTGTAAGGAAGATCTGATATAGCACAATCTAAGATTTTTAAATTACCTATTTTTAAAGGAAAATATATCCCAGGTTTGACAATAAAAGCACGATAAGTATTGATGATATCTTCTGCTGTCATAGAAAAATAAACAGCTCCATCTTCTTTAGAAATCATTTTGGTGTAAGTAGCATCTTCATTGTTTTGAACAATTCGAGTGATGCTTTTATCTTTTATTTTTTCGAGGCATGAAATCAAAAGCTTTGCTCCAGTATGCGAGAGTTTATTTTCAAGACTGATATAATTGTCTTCAGGTTCTATAGTAACACTATTTTGTCCAATGATATCCCCTTCATCCATTTTTTCGTTAATAAATTGCACAGTGTTTCCTGTTTCTGATAGCCCTTGCCAAAGTGCATACTGTATAGGAGCTGCTCCACGCAATGCTGGAAGGAGAGATGAATGAAGATTGATTGTATCGTATTTCGGAATGGTAATCATATCTTGAGGAATGATTTTACCGTAAGAAACGATAACAAAAATGTCTGCGTCAAATGATTTTAATTGATCAAATAAGTTGGTGTTGTTTTTTAATTTTTCTGGTTGTAAAATAGGGATTTGATGTTTTTCTGCAACTAATTTTACAGGATTAAGACGAGATGCTTTTTGTCCTCTTCCGATAACACTGTCTGGTGCTGTAACTAAAGCTTTGACATCAAAATGATGAATAAGTTTTTCAAAAGATTTGACAGAAAAATCACTATTTCCAAAAAATACAATTTTCAATAAAGTCTCCATAAGATCATTTTTATTCTATTATTTCTGGAAGATGTTTTTTGTTTTCCATTAAGTATTTTTGGATACACTTTTCGTTATTTGCTCGATCTGTTTCATTAAAATAATCAATAAATAATCGCCCGTGAAGGTGGTCATATTCATGTTGTAAGCAACGTGCAAATAGTCCTGTTGCTTCGATAGTACGTTGTGTACCAGAAGGGATAAATCCTGTGATTTTGATTTTAAATGGGCGCTTTACTAGACCACGAACATTTATAAAAGAAAGACATCCTTCATGATCAGTTTCTATTTTTTTTGAAGAAAAAATTATTTTTGGATTAATGAAGATCACTTTTTGATGAGCATATCTAGCTTCTTGCATTATGGAAAGATCTGCTATAAAAATCTGCTTTGATATACCTATTTGGGGAGCTGCAAGACCAAGCCCTCCAATATCTTGTAAGGTGTCTTTTAAATCTTCAATAATTTGAAGTATTTCTTCATCGATATGTTCTACTTCTTTTGCTGGAAGTCTAAGAGCTGGATGCCCATAAGAAACAATAGGTTTAATAGCCATAAAATTTCCTCTGTGATTTAATGGTATACAGTATTATTATTTAAAAGTACAATATTAATAATTTTACCAGCTGCGTAGATGTAATTATTTTTATAAAATACTGCAAATTGTCCAGGGGTGACAATTTCTTGAGGACTAGAGAGTTCTATCTCGAGGAGATCTTGCTCTAAAAATTGTACTTTACCTGAGATTCTTTTGGATCGGTATCTGATTTGAATATCCCAATCGCCATCTTTAAATTTTTCAGAAAAAATATTGAGTTCTGAGACTTGGAATCTTATACTTTTAGGTTTTTCACCAAGAATTAATGTGTTATTATTAGCATTAATTTCTCGGACAAATACTTTTTGACCAAGTGATACACCGAGTCCTTTCCGTTGACCAAGAGCATAAAACGCAATCCCAGTATGTTCACCAATAACTTTATTATCAAAGATTATATTACCTTTATGTTCTGCAATACCATCCTTTTTTAAATAATTACGAAAATCATCATCAACAAAACAAACATCCTGACTCTCTGATTTATTACTATTAATAGGAAGTGTTGATTGCGCAACAATACTTCGTATCTCTGATTTTTCTTTATCAGCCAAAGGAAATAATAAATAGGATAGAATCTCAGGTCTTAATAATGCAAGAAAGTAAGATTGATCTTTTTGTTCATCTTTGCCTGCTTTTAATAAGAATTCACCATTTACCTCTTCTACTCCTGTATAGTGTCCCATGGCAACAAAATCTGCTCCGTTTTCCTTTGCAAAATCCACCAATGCTCCTAGTTTAACATAACGATTGCAGAGCATGCAAGGATTGGGGGTTTCTCCAGTAAGATAACTCTTAGTGAAAGGATCGCGAACTTTTTGTTTGAAAATCTTTGAAAGATCTAAGGTGATATGTTTGATTCCGAGGTTGTAGCAGACCTCTTTGGCTACTAATACTTCTTCAGTAGAACAACATTTTCGTGAAGATTTTCCTATAAAAGCACCTTTTCCTGACTGAAACTCTTTTTGATCTCCACCAAGACCAACAAAAGTTACACCTGTTACCCTATAGCCCTGTTCTTTTAGCAATAGAACAGTAGCTGAGCTATCGATGCCTCCACTCATGCCTACGAAGACATGTTTTGGATTATTTTGCATATCATTTTCTCGATAAATTTTTTATTTTTTCTTTAATTGATCGATTTTATCCCGTAAAAACTCTAAAGCTTTTTTAGGTGTACCCTCTGGGAGTTTCGTAAGAAGATCAACAAATTTAGTATCTTCATCAATAATATCTTCTTTATTTAATTCAATAAAATCAATTGCTTCCTGATCAGTGATTTTATCTAGTAATCTCATTCCATCATTAGATAATGATACCAAATAATACAAAGTCCCCAATTTAATAATCAAAAAATAAGATCCTAATCCTGCTGGAACTGTAGCAATAATCTCAAGACTTTTATTTGCTCTTGTCATAGATATTGTATTGCGTCCAAAAAAGAATTTAACAATGATCCAAAGTAAAAACCCTAAGATCCCTGCAATAATAAGCATCCTTAAAAAAGCTAATCCTATGGATTCATTTTGAAGAGTAGGTGTAGTCTGAGGATTACCACCGTCGTAAAATTCTCCAAGAAAACTAGTGGTAGTGTTGCTTTCTGTGATATTTATGTCTGTGGTATTAGAGATATTGTCTTGAGAAAAGACTAAAGGAGATATAAGAATTATTAAAAAATAAATTATTTTTTTCATGATATTATCATATTATAAAAATGTAATTATGTCAAATAGATAGCATAGCTGTGTTGTTGTTTTATTTCTATTTTATAATGAATTATCTTGTTATTTTTATTAATATTTTTGATAAAAATCCGAAAACTAAGATAGTATTAATTTTGTTTTTGATATTTATTTTAAAAACATGTTGAGGGTGTTATGAAATTTTTTGTGCTCTTTAGTCTTTTATTTTCTTCTTTTTATTTGTCAGTTAATTTATTTCCTCAAGGCTATGAAGGTGATGCCTATTATGAAGAAGATGCTACTTATGATGAAGAAGAGAGTGAAGAAACCCCAGTAGAAGATGAGGAAGATGATACTGAAAAAATTCCATCAGAAGATAGCCCTACGCAAACACCTCCTATCGTACTGTCTAATGATACCAATACTCCAACAGTAGATCCGACCATTATTAACAAGAAAAAATTAATTCTTCCTGTATTAACAGATTATAAACCTCTTAGTGTTGTTGATCCTACTAATCCAGAACTTCCAGCTAATCATCAGCTTAAAAAAATTAGAGGTACTATTTGGAAGGGGAATAGACGTTTACTAATTACAAATGACTACAATATCGTGAAAGAGCAACGTTTGTATTTGTATTTTTCAGAGAACAGAGACGCTATTGCGTA
>JBOFDR010000092.1:0-2322 GCA_051647205.1 Brevinema sp.
ATCATCAATAAATGATCTAATTTTTCTTCAAATTTATTTAATAATGGGATCCATTCTCTTAAATCAGGGGTGAGAATCAGTGCGTCAAAAAAAGTATAGTAGAGGGAACCAGTGCTCCGACTAATGTTAATCCTCCATGAACACTCCCAAAATCGGGAGCGAAAAAATTCCATAAGGAGATTAGAAACGCAGTATATCCTGAAATCCTCTTTACCGAATCATGCTCAAAGAATTTCAAAAATGAATTCAAAGTAGAATATTTTGATTGATTATTAATTTTCAAAATAATAGTGTCCGATAAAAGAATTAAAGCGTAATAAAAAAGAACCAGAACTAATAAAAATGCTCCAAAAGAAAATATCATAATAATCCTCCTAATTTTTTCACATATTTTATGTGTTTTAATTTACTTATTTAGTATATTTCAATTATATCTAATTTTATATTCTTAGTCAACATTTGATTGATTATTATATATATATATTTTTTTAAACTTGCATTTAATTTATTTTTATTTTATACTTTAGACATATGTTAATAATTATTATTTGTTATTAACAATGTTTTTTTCTAACTATTTTGGAGAATCTATGACACCTCAAGGTATTAAAAATCCTGCTATTAAGGTTGGAATTGCTGGATTAGGACATATGGGGAAGTACCATGTGAATCTTTTAACAGAAATTATTTCATCAGACAATGTCTTTATTTATGATATTAATCAAGAAACAGTACAAAAGATTGTAAAAGATTTTAAAGTTAACGCTTGTACTCATTATGAAGAATTACTCCAACAAGTAGAAGCAGTAATTATTGTTGTTCCCACCTATCTTCATCATGAGTATGCTATGGAAGCAATGAGAAAAGGATGTCATATTTTGGTGGAAAAACCAATTTCAGATAGCTTAGCGAATGCTTATGAAATGATGCAATATGCAAAAGATAATAACCTAATTCTACACGTTGGTCACATTGAAAGATTTAATGATGCTATTCATGAAGTTCGTCATCTAGTTAATCGTCCTCATTATATTAACACACAGCGTATTGGTTCTGTCGCTCGCATTCAAGATGTTGGTGTTGTGTTAGATTTAATGATCCATGATATTGATTTGATTCTTTCTTTAGTTAACTCAAAAGTTCGAAATATTACTGCATATGGTCAATCTATCATTACTGATTTTGAAGACTATGCTTTAGCAACATTGCATTTTGAAAATGGCTGTGTTGCTAATTTGATTGCAAGTCGTATTTCCAGTTTTAAAGATCGTCGTATGGTGATTTCTCAAGAAGATAGTTATATCCACCTAGATTATGCTTCTCATGATATTTTGGTATATAAAAATCAAGATAATCAATACGATATTTCTCAAGGAAAAATCAAATACCGTGAAGAACATATTGTGGATAGGGTTTTTGTTCTTAAAGGAAACCCTCTTGAAAAAGAAATACGTTACTTTTTAGATACCATAACAGGCGAGGTAGATGTTGCTGCAAAATATCATGTGATTCCTTGGAATGATGACTCTAATCTCTATACTATGGAGATTGCCTTTAAAATCTTAGAAAAAATCAAAGAGAATTTGAAATAAAAAAGTACAGCTCAAGCTGTACTTTTTTATTAATATTCTCTAGCATCACACATTGAAAAATCAAAGAAATCTTCTTCTTTTTCTGTGCTTATTAAAAGACGAAGTGCCACTTCTACAGATTTTTCTCTGATCAATTGACGCTCTCCCTCAAAACGAAACTTCTGTCCCCAGCCATGATTTTCTTTTGATAAAATAGCCATATATACTGTCCCTATAGGATTAAGATCAGTGCCACCATCAGGTCCTGCAAATCCTGTGATAGAAATAACATAATCAGCTTCAGACAGTTTCAAAGCTCCCTGTGCCATTTCGTATGCTGTCTCAAAACTCACAGCCCCTTTTGTCGTAAGGGTTTCTGCAGAAACCTCTAAAAGATGACTTTTGATTTTATTGTGATAAGCAATAACACCACCCAATAGAACTGCTGTTGAACCACTAATACTTGCTAATGTTGATGATAAAAGTCCAGCTGTACAGCTTTCTGCGGTAAAGATTGTTTTTTTTCTTTGAGTGAATTCTTTGATGATTTGTTGAGCTAAAACTTGTAAATCTTCCATTTAGGATACCTTATTAGTTATTTAAATCTATTATACCTTAAACTTTTTTTTCTTTCAACTATTATTAATATAGATATTTTTCTCTAAATGCTACCAGATTAGGTGTAGCTTCATGAATATTGTTATTTTTTTGAAATCCCCCTATACTTATAATTATATTGATAATTAGCTAG
>JBOFDR010000093.1:0-2112 GCA_051647205.1 Brevinema sp.
TAAACATATCAAGACACCTAATGACGAACAATTAGCAAACTTATTAGAACAAAGCACAGGCTTTACAATAGTAGAGCAAGGAAAAGTAGAGACTATATCACAGCAAATTCAACGTATTCTCAGAAATCCAAAAACGAATAAAGAGATCCTAGGAGAATCAAATTATGATACTGAAGACGCTGTTAAACATTTTAAGGAAACTGGCCAAATGCCTATTGGTAGATTCAAAGACGAAGATTATTTTGAAATCTTCGATAAGCAGCAAATACTTAAGAAAAAATTTGAACTTGCTGAAAAAGAGTATAAATCTAAACTCGCTGAAAAGCAAAAAGCAGAAAAAGAAGTAGAAAAAGAAGTCAAACAGACTAAAAAAGAAGAAAAAACGGAGGTGAAACAGGAGTAAGCCCGTAAGGGTTGTGCTATTACCCCCCTTGTTTTGTTAATAGCACAAGTGACAGGCTTACACTGTCACCAACAAATAAAACAAAAAAGGAAAACAAAATGTCAATGATAGCAAATGCAGTCTCGGGATTAACTACAGGTATATCAAACGCAGTAAATCAACACAAACAAGACAAATTCAATAAAGAACAATGGGCATGGCAAAAAGATAAATACGAACAAACACGTAACGACAATCTAAATGCAACATACTTAAAAACTCAAGATCTCGAAAGATCAGGATTAAATAAAGCACTAGCTATGGGTGGAGGCGTTCAAGCAACTACAGCACCCACAGCACCACAAATGACACCCGTACAATCAAACGTAAATGCTATGAGTTCAATCTCAGGTATCGTAGGTATGGCTCAACAAGCCGAACAACTTAAATCTCAGCAATTGCAAAATATGGCATCAGCCCAAGACTTAGGATTCAAAAAACAAGAACGAGCAGATAGGCACGATATGGATAAACAAACATATCAACATCGCGAACAAGATCAGCAAATTAGATTACATCAAGGTAGAGCCTCAGGCGATGGAAGATCAGTAGCAGACCAAGTATTAGGCTTTGCCTCAAATGCACTTAGTAAAGCGGGCAAAGGTATATCAAGTATTACATCAAATATAGGAGGAAAAAAATGAAATTCGGAACATCAGGATTAAGAAGGTCCAACGCAAAAAGAATACAAAATTATCACAACTCAAGAGGTGGTAAACAACTTTAGAGGTTAAAATGTGTATCTCACCGTATATATTAAAAATACCACCATACGCAGGCTTATCAGTACCTTGCAGGAATTGTATAGAATGCAAAATATCAAGATCGGATGAATGGGAAACACGTATTGATAACGAGTGGCAAACATGGGAACACGGAGTATTCTTAACTCTCACATATGATGAAATTAAAATCCCTAAAAACTATTCATTAGTCAAAAGAGACTTACAAAACTTCTTCAAAAGATTAAGATATTATCTAAAAAAACGTAAAATAAAATATTTCGCCTGTGGCGAATATGGTAAAAGAAAACAAAGACCACATTATCATGCGATACTATTAGGTGTATCAAAAGAAGAACACGAACTCAGAGTATGCCCCAAAGGTGGTTACTGGATAGAAAAAGGTATATTAAAAGATTCATGGGATAAAGGTATTATACACGTCGGAGACATTACAAGCGATTCAATCGGTTATGTAACACATTATATCGATAAAAAATTAACAGGCAAATTAGCCGAGGTAAATTACATGGATAAAGGTAGAGACCCACCCTTTCAATTACAAAGTCAAGGATTCGGTTTAGATTATGCAAAGAAAAACGAAAAACAAATTAAAGAACACTTATTTATACCAAGGAAAGGACAAAAAAAACCCGTACCACTGTACTATAGAACGAAACTCGGAATAAAGGACGATCCCAGAATACAACAAATGGCTATAAATAAACAAGAAAAGATATTAAAAGAACATGCTATAAGAACAGGAGTAGACTATTCGGGAGAATACCACTCATTATTAAAACTAATGCAATCTTTAAGTCAACGAAATAAAATTGACTGCATGCTTGGCACAATGGCAGAGCATGACGAATTATTTCAACGATTATATGATATCAATAACAAAGTAAGAACATCCCTTTACGAAAGTAAAAAACAACACAATAGGAA
>JBOFDR010000094.1:0-2662 GCA_051647205.1 Brevinema sp.
CACTATCCTATCGCTATGCTCCTCGATTAAATATCAAAAATGCTGATGAACCAGTAAGCGATGGTCTTTTTGTAGGTCTTAAATTTTCAATACCACTTGCTTATAATTACCAACATGCACGATACTTAGAGGATAAGTACAATGCTCAAAAAACACTCTTAGAAAAAGAAAATTTTGAACGAGAAATTGGATTTGCCGCATTAACACGGTCTGCGGAATGGGAGATAGTACAAAGGGATCTATCTGCTCGTGAAGAAATTGTTCGAATTTCAAAAGCTGTTATTGATGGTTCTTATACCCGTTAGCAAAATGGTGAGATAAGCTTAAACGACCTCTTCCTTCATGAGGAAAATTACCGACATGCTCAGATTGAACTAGTCTCTCGTCAGTATGATCTAAAAAGACTTGCTCTTGGAATACAAATTCTTCAAGGGACTCTCCTAGAAACATTTAAAATTTCTGAATAATATCTGATAAAGTAGCCTAGAGAAGTTATTTTGATATTCACATAAGAGTAAATAGAAAGATAAAAAACGGATATAGTGATTTAACTATATCCGTTTTTTGTTATATGATATTACTACTAATTATTACTATTATATCGTATTAAAACTATCCTCATCACTATATGTTTGATTCACAACTTTTATACCCTTCAAATCAGATTTAAATATTATTTCATCTGAATTTTCAAGTTTTATAGGTTGTAAAGGAATGTACGATTGATGCCCAGTTATTGTAATAGTATTAGTTTCTGTAAACATAGTACGATCATTAGGTACATAGATATAAGTACTGCCTAATTGGGGTATTTCTTTCCATAAATCCCAGTGTTCTATCCATAGACGACGTTTTTGATACCAATCAATACGATAAATTTTTCCTGTGTCTTGAATCATTGCCTTACCATATTTAATTTTACTAC
Source organism: Brevinema sp. (assembly GCA_051647205.1). Lineage (GTDB taxonomy): Bacteria > Spirochaetota > Brevinematia > Brevinematales > Brevinemataceae > Brevinema_A. The sequence goes on from JBOFDR010000094.1 coordinate 926, forward strand.
CTTCATTGAATTCAAGATAAACATATCTTTCATTTAATGGAACAAAGCTACCTACTTGATATTCGATCATTTGAGAATCTTTAAGCTTAGGAAGATAATTAGTAGCAAAAATTGTCGCTTGGTGTATCTCTTTTTTATCATTGTTAGTAAAGTGATTAATTCCCAATACCAGTGCTAAATGATATGAATTGCCTTTTGTATCCTTTCGTCTAATCCAATCTTTGTAGTAATGATATAGTTTATCTGGAAAATCATCTACTCTATCTATAGAGAACCACATATGGCTCGTACGAATCATATCATTAACAAATTCAAAAAACTTTTGGTATGATCTATTATAAGTAGCTGATAGTGCATCTGCTAATTTTTGTATAGCATCTGTATCACTGATTAGTGTTTTTCCTATTTTATCAGCATCGATACTTTTTATAACATCTTTTAATTCCCAAGTTTCTCTATCCCAAAATTCTATATTATTAGTGTTTAGAATAAATTGTTTCTTAATCTTCGTTGCAGGTAATGCAGTTATTTTAGTATCATCTGAATCTCTATGTATGTACATAAAATAAACTTGTGGCATATTATTGTCTGGCCACCAATAAGACCACTCATTCTTGCTGAAATAACTACATACTTTTGAAAATTTTATTAATTTATAGTTAGATAAGCTAAGCTCTTTACCCTTAGGTGTTAAGACAATCTTAGGATCATCCACTTCTATCATATCATATTTAGAATAATACAAATCCGATCTCATAAGTCTTTTGCTTCTTACAGATGTATGAATAGCTTGTGTCCACCCTTTATTTACTTTTAATCCAAACAATTTAACTTTCCAAATATCATAGAAATCTGTCTCATATCTTGTGAAGTCACTATTATCATTATATATTGTCCAAGACTTTCGAATCTTATCTTTCATATTAATAATAGTACAAGATATCCATGGATCAACAGCTCCATAATAGAGCATACTTCTTCTACTATCTTCATATTTTTGTTGCTGTTTACTAATATAATTATTTATTGCTATAGGAGTGGCAGTATTTTGAGTCCTATTTCGATATCTAACACTCTCAGACTCTTGTACTAGATGACAAGAAGATAAAATAAAAACTAATATTATAAAATACCAACATTGCTTTTTCACTATGATTACCTCACTTTATATATATATATTAAGGATATATTAACAGCTTTAATGATCACAAATCAACTTATCTTATGTAAATAATAACTTAAAGTTATCACTTACATAAGATAACAGCATAAAAAGCAAATAGAGTTTGAATTTTTTAAAAAGTAAATAAAAAAAGATAATATTAAGAAAATTTTCATTAGAAAATAACTACTATACCACTAGAACATCTTTTTACAGTTAGTATCATATAGTCCTCCTAAAATAAGAACGATTCCTAATGAGATGATAAATTTGTCATCATTTAGATACTAGAAAGTATTTTTGAATAGATGAATAGATCATAAAATCATTGTATACTTCTTTATAAAATATGGTTGTAATATTTTTCTTGATAAAAAATCATGAGTATGTTATGATTAAATCTATCAAAGTAATTAACTAAGCAGAGAGAATATATGAAATCTACTTTTATTTCTGATAATAACTATACAGAGTTTTTTGAAAAGCGTAATACTGTGGCACTATTAATTCCGACATGGAATGAAGGCAAACGAATTCAAAATCAATTAAAACAAATCAAAGCATTAAATCTCATG
>JBOFDR010000095.1:0-5042 GCA_051647205.1 Brevinema sp.
CACGCTGGTTACCCTTATGAGCCTGTATTATACACACATATCTACACACGGAACGTACAATCCGCTATGAGCGAATTTTAATAACATTCTTAATGTGCAGATATGCAGTACGTTTTTATATAGAACGTATAATAAGTAACAGACATTTAGCATAAGAGTAACCAATGATATTATAGCAGTTGTAAATACTTTTGTCAACAATATCAGATAGAAGGTGTTTATATTTTTAAGATACTGAAAAGTTTTACTACTTTTTGTTTATTTTGAAGCATAAATACAAAGCTATTAGTGAAGAAACATCTATATTAAAATCAAAATTAAAGATAATGTTGGGCATTATCAACCTCCTACTAAATTCGTTTAGTAGCAAACAAGCGACTTTCACAGAGTCGCTTGTTTGCTAAACTTTGCCCATATAAAAAGGGCTAAAAGTAGTTGGTTGATGAATTAATGCAAAACCTCCTAATCTTAGGAGGTTTTTTGGCATAGATTTTGCTATTCTATAATTAGAAAATATTATAGGAGGTGACAAAATGTCACAGACATGCAATTGGAAAGGAGCTTCGGGAAAGAATTATAAATTTAATGTATACGAAAAAGGTGAGAACTTTAATGATGTGACATGTATTTATGTATATAGTTATGTGAATTCAAACAATAAATGGAAGGCTGTGTATGTAGGTCAAACAACTCAACTCAAAACACGTATTAGCCAACACGCAAATAGTGATAGCGATACAGATAAGTGCATCAGAAAAAGTAACTTTACACATATACATGTCTATCAAGTCCCAAGTAATAGTCTCGATTCTATCGAAACAGATCTTCTCAAACAATATACTTGGTCTTGTAATGTACAAGGAAATTAACTTATTCTTCCCTTCGACTTTCTATGAATTAATCTTCACTAATAACTGAAACACCACTGTCATATTTTATAGGATTCATCCAACTATTCATGAATTCCACAAACTCTAAAGCAACTTGCTCAATTTCATTATCCGTGGCTCCCATTAATTGAGCTGCTTTGATACGAATCATTTTTTCGTTTGTTGGCATGCCATCCCATTTTCCTTCAATCGGACATTCTTTTTGTAATAGTGTATCCATAATTAATACCTCGCCTTATTATTCTTAATTAATAAAAACACCTCACAAAATAAATGTGAGGTGTTTTTAGGATAGATAAGTATATAGTTACCTAATTTCTCATCAATGGCAGTAATATCACTTGTTGTTTTTTCATCAAAATACTCACGCATGGAATGGTATCCAAGAGGTGCTCTAACCGTAATACCAAAACTAGGTTCATCTAGTGTAAACAATGTTTTAGGAACGTAAGCTAGTACAGTATTTTCTCCCCAAGCATACACAAGACCTGTACCATCATGGATCATCTTTTCTGCAATGATCACTGTTTCTACGCCGATAATTTTAGCAAATGTTTCAGGAGCTAAACCTGCTTTGAGAGTCGTATCTGGAAGTAATTGAAGAAGTTCTGGTTTAAGACGGAGGACTTTCCATACAGGCTCAGAAATAATCATTGTATTAGGAGAAAAACCAATTTTTGATTTGATGAGGTCTTTTGCATCAAAGATATCTTGAACGGGATCAGATGTACTATCATTCCAAAATTCTCCATCAACCGGGACTAAAACATGATTTGCATAAGCTGTTTTATTAAGGATTAGTTGAATTTGTCTTGCTTCGATAGAATTCATGAGTTTGTTGTAAGCATGTAGAAGTCTTTCTTCACGAAGAATAAGAGATGATTGCATAAGATTGTGAGATCCTTCTGTTTCACCTCTATCAACAGATGCTTCGATTGTGTATCGTGTTACAGGGATTTCAACAAAGTTACTTAATTTTGAAGAAGCTCTTTTAGATTCTGCACCATATTCTCTTGCAAAATCTTCAATAGATAAGCTTGTTTCATCAAAGATAGCAACACGGTAGCTTTCACGGGCAATATCTGCCTCATAAAGTGGCAATAGATGACTTGCAGGACGATTTTGTTTTGGTGCTTCAAGCGCAACACGTTGAAGGATATTAGGAATTGTTTGGTGATTTGATGGGATTTGGATAGGCATTACTAGTGCTCCATATTCATAAGATTTTGTCTTGCTTTTACATATGCGGATCTTCTATCAAGACCTTGTTTGCATAATTTTTCTACTTCATCAGCAAATAATGAAGTTTCTTCAAGAGATTGTCCTTTAGCGAGGTTAGAGATTCCATGTCCTGAGGAATAATTTTTTCCGTCAAAACGATGAGAAACGCGCTGCACCTCTTTATTTTTTAGAGTTTTTGTGTTATCTTGATTATTCTTAAATACTTCTATCTCTTTTAATTGTTCTAAAAAATCTTTATTAAGCTCTTTTTGTGATAAGAAAAAGGAAATGACTTTTTTGAATTCTTCGAGATTAATATCTTGGAACTTGACTTTATCGATATCTACTTGTTCTGATAGGATTGCTTTTTGATCAGCTTGATCAGAAAAATTGCTTGAAGAGTTTTGATTTGGTGTATTAGAAAGGGATTTTGGAGAGATCTTAAATAGATCTAATAAAGATAAGAGTGTTTGCATTGTTTATAAACCTCGTGCGGCTTTTCCATTTCGATGGATATTGCCGAGTATCATAAAATCTAGTGATGTGACTAAGCTTTTTTCGTTTTGTGTTGCTTTATCTGATATTTTGGTGAAACGAACACCTGTTAGTGTTTCGGTTGTAAACGGTACGCTACCTTCAAACGAATTTGAGAAAAGAATATTAATAGTAACAAGACGTGGATCAAGATTTAGAATCCCGTCTGGTGTTACAAAAGCAAGAGCTTCAAATTCACTTTTTAGTAAACTCATTGTGCCTTGAGCTTTCCAGTTTCCTTTTCCGTAGACCACATCTAGTTCTACTTCTTCTTGATAACTGATTTCTCGTGCTGAGAAAACAACGGGAGTAAGTGGTAAGAGAGAAATCGTAATATCTCCCCAGTCAAAAAATTTGCCATTGACTAAAGCACTCATGTGTGATTACCTCTTATTTTTATGATGATTGTTGATATTTAAAAGAGAAATTCAATAATATCTTTCTTATAGTAGGGATACCAAATAATTCAATAGTAATGGTAACACCATTATTGACAATATCTTGATTCTCTAGGGTGCTTAGATTAAAATAATCTATTTCTTTAGGATTACTTTCAGCCATTGTGTTAATTATGTTTCTGATTTCTGCAAGTAAGTTTTGTACTCCGATATTATCACCTGGAGCTTGGATATAAGGGAGAGAGGCTTTACGTGCTAATCTAATTGCTTTGAAGACGGTACGAACGACTTCAATAAAACGATAATCAGAGTTATTGCCCCCAAAAGTACGCCCATTTGACCAAAAAGTATTATTAAGACCTGCATAAGTCCTTAATGTGATAAACTTAGACTCATCAAGAGCTCTAGAATCTACATTTGACCAGTTGTAAGGAATCTCATGTTGAGTAATAGCAAAATAATTAGTTGCTCCGATACTTTGGTTAACGGCGGCTTTAGTAATGTGTCCGGCACAAAGCCCCGATGGAGAACGAAACTCATTTCCGTTTTTTGTTTTTATATATCCTGATTGACAGACTATGGATATAAAACGAGATTCAAGACTGGAAAATTCTTCTTTTTTGCATGTAATAGCTTCTGCAAGAGATTTAGAATGATCCAGATTTGTTTCTAATAAAAATAGACAAGGCTTATGATCTTCGAATAACTGCTCTGTTAGAGTCCCTAAAAGAGTAGCTTCATTAGAAGTAATTTCTTGAGCAATAAATACAAACTCAGGTGTGTACAGTTCTAATGTGTTAGTAATTGCCTTTTCTAATTCTAAATAAGTTGATGTGGGAGCTTTTGTTGAAAAAGACCAAAAATTTCCTTTTTCTAACATCGCATCTAGCTCAAATAAAATCCCAATACCTAATTCTTCAATGGTTAATACTCCATCTTGAATTACAACTCCTTCTTGCTTTAGATAAATATCTCCTGTAACAGAAAGATTTATCTTAGCAGTATCTAGTGATCCTCCTTGATCTACAGTAAGTGTAATTTCAGAAGATCCCAAAGGAACTCCGAGTACCTCAATAGGATTATTACCTAATTGATTAACAGGTGTGATACTTCCAGTAATATCAGCAGTTGATTTTACAGCGATAATACTACAATCAGCCATGGTCATCTGCATATCTTTTAAGCGTCTAGGTAATTCACCTATGCCTAAAAGACTATTGATATCACTGTTTTTACCTATGCTAATAGGTTTTTCTAAGTTATAGGAACATGTTCCCACAACAATAGCTATTGGCCCTGTACTTGATAGAAGACTGCTAGTTCCGTCAGTGATTTGTTCATTCACTGATGCCCACATAAATACCTCCTCACTCTTAAAAGTGTTTTATTTAATATTTTAATATATATATGCTTAAATCTATTTTATTGATACTGAGGGAGTTATAAAAGGAAGCTCTTTAGATGTTTTTTCTATACTTAATAACTCTAAATCAAGATCTGATAATGTTAGAAGAGAAGATTTTTTAACTGATTCGCTATGGCTTATTAAATGGTTTTTACCTAGAGATTTAATACGTGCCAATAGTTTTTCTTGTTCCTTAGGCAGATGAATTTCTGAGCTTTTTCTAAATCCTACCTTTGCATAAGGGAGAGTGATAGATTGTTTTTTTTCAAATAAATGATTTTTATGACGATAAAGATAATCAAAAATAATTGATTCTATTTTTTTCAATATTTCAGATAAAGGATTGATTTTATCTTGATATTTTTTTTAACTGAGAGGATTTCTTTATTAAGTTCTGATTCTAATAATAACAGTTTGTAAGATAACTCTGTAAATTGTTTCGAAAATAATTCTAAATCTTGATAGTTGCTTATAACAAGCTTAACTAATTTTAATTTTTTGACACTCATCAAATACTCCTATTTTATTCAAAATATCAGTTAATTGATATCTTGATGTTTCAAGATATGTATATTTTTTGATTTTAATTTGGAT
>JBOFDR010000096.1:0-1616 GCA_051647205.1 Brevinema sp.
ACACCGGTCAAAAGTTTGAGGTCAGAATGCATATTTGATGCTTTTGAAAGAAGCCTCTTCTGCTCATTAAAGCTCATTCATTTGATCAAAAATATTAAATGATGAAATATTCCTCCAGTGTAGATCAGCTGTTCTCTATGTGAATATACAGTAAAGTGTCATTTATTCCTGTGATCATCATTACTGCAGTCTTCAGTGTCACATGACCCTTCACTGATCATTCTCATATGAGGATCTGATGATCAACAAACATTTATGATTATTATTAATGTTGAAAACTATTTTGTGTAAACCGGATCTTCAGATCTTTGATGAATAAAAGTTCAGAGATTAGAAATGTCACTTTTGATTAATTTAATGTCTTTGCTGAAGAAAAAATATTTGAGTGAACTTTTTAACAGGAGTGTATTTATATATCCTAGAAATGTTGTCATATTTTATTTGAAATATTTTACATTTTTTAATAAATATTTAGCAAATTAAATCAAATGATGCTTCATATTTTTGTAGAAATCATCATACATTTTGTTATCCAGGATTCTTTGTTGAATAGAGATTTCAATTTTTTTATTTGAAATAGAAATCTTTTGTAAAATTACATGCAAACCTACTTTTTAATGCGTTTACTGTCACTTTTGATCACTTCAAGGTGTTCATTTATATTTATATTAATTAATATTAAGCTATTTTAAGGTTTTAAAAAAGTGTATATTCTTCTTATATATGTGCAAACTGGAAAGCAAACAGCTATAATGCAACTCCACAAATGAACATAATAAACAGGAAAACAGCAGCAGACGATGCAAAATATTACTGATTGTTTGTTTTTTCAACATATTTAATGCATCGTTGCATGTAAAGAAGGGATGCACAATATAACATCACCAAGCCGGTAAATGTGTCCGATATATTAAAGCTGATAAATAATGCATTATTTCCTTCAGCTGAGACGGTTCAGCATGATGGGCTTGATTTGTGTGTTTGGGGCATGGCTTTAATGTTGAGATATGATGTTAATGTTTTGTTTTTGTAATCAGACTCTCAAAAATTATAGAAAAATTTGTATTTAGATTTATCAGCTGATATATCGGTTATCGGCTTTCAAATATAAAGAATTATCGGTTATCAGAATCGGCCAAAATTATTAGTTAAATTTTTTTAATTAATTATTTTACTGTTTTATTAAATATTGAACTTTTTAATTAAATATTTTACTTATTTACTTAACTAAATATCGCACACACTCACACACACTAACTCATATCGGTGCATCCCATAAAATATAAAGAATTATCGGTTATCTGTATCAGCTAAACAAATTTATAAAAATAAAAAAATTCAATTTTACTTTTTCACTTTTTCATTTTTTATGTTACTTTTAAAAATATATATATTTTACTTTTTTATTAACTATTTTTTTTTATATAAATATTGTATTACACACTCTCGCTCACTCATATCAGTTCATCCCAAATGTAAAGCAAGTTATTTTTGATAATTTGACATATTCCAAGCGTTTGAACAGTAGTGTATATTGTGCACTTCTAATGTATTAAAAGCGTATTACAGGAGGTCAGAGGTCACGAGATCAGACCTGAGATGAGCACGGGCAGCAG
>JBOFDR010000097.1:0-1567 GCA_051647205.1 Brevinema sp.
ATAACTATTCTACTAAAAAAAAGAGTATAGAATCTTCCCAAGATAAAGAATATCTCTGTGAAGATATTAACTTTGAAGAATATGGTAAAAATCTTTTTGCCATCTATGAACATACCTCCGACCCTAAAAAAATACTAGGGCAAGTTTTTTCGGACGACTTTAAATTTCTTTTTATCAATCAGTTAAAGCAATTAACGATCACTGAATTACTATTAGTAGCTCATTATTTCAAACTTCAAAATTGTGAGAGTATGCATACGCAGGAGCTCGTTTATACGATTCTGAGAAAACATGCTGATAACAAAGGAATTATCTATGGTGGAGGAACTCTTCAGCTTATTGAAGGTGGATTTGGATTTTTACGATCTCCTAGATATAGCTATTTACCAAGTTCTGATGATATTTATGTTTCTCCTTCACAAATTTCTCTCTTTCGGTTACGAAGTGGGGATGTCCTTCAAGGTCATATTCGTCCTCCTCAGCGAGCTGAAGAAGAAAAGTTTTTTGCAATGCTTCGTGTAGAAAGTATCAATGAAAAATCTGCAGAAGTTGCTCGAAAACGTACTCTTTTTTCTAATCTTACCCCTATTTTTGCTAATGAAACAATCAAATTAGAACACGATCCTAACAATCTTGCAATGCGTATGATGGATATTTTTACACCAATAGGAAAAGGACAGAGAGCCTTAATTGTATCCCCTCCAAAAGCTGGCAAAACATCTCTCCTTAAAGATATTGCAAATAGCATCTCAACCAATCACCCTGAAATAAAAATGATCGTTTTTTTAGTAGACGAACGTCCTGAAGAAGTTACCGATATGCAACGCTCTGTTAAAGCTGAGGTTGTTGCTTCAACCTTTGATGAGCCTGCACAAAAACATGTAAACGTAGCTCAGATGGTTCTTGAAAAATCAAGAAGGCTTGTTGAAAGTGGGCATGATGTAGTAATTCTTTTAGACTCAATCACTCGTTTGGCTCGTTCTTATAACCAAGTAGAACCTTCTACAGGTAAAGTTTTATCGGGTGGTATTGATTCTGGTGCACTTCACAAGCCAAAAAAATTCTTTGGAGCTGCAAGAAATATCGAAGAAGGTGGTAGTTTAACTATTATAGCAACAGCACTTGTCGATACAGGATCAAAAATGGATGACGTGATCTTTGAAGAATTTAAAGGGACTGGTAATATGGAGATGAATCTAGATCGATATCTTGCAAATCAACGCCTTTTTCCTGCATTTGATATTAAAGTTTCTGGCACACGTCGTGAAGATCTTTTATTAGATGATACTTGTTTAGAAAAAACACGTATTCTAAGGCGTGTTTTTTCTAATATGTCAAATGAAGAAATTATTCATAAAATCAGTCAAGCAATGAAAAAATTTCCAACTAACGCTGAATTTTTAAATAATTTACAAATGCTCGGTAAATAAACTAAATAAAAAACCTCTCTAAATCGAGAGGTTTTTTGCTAATCTTTTCTTAGTAAAAGACTTAATAATTCTACATGGTGCGTTTGGGGGAACATATCTACAAGATAAAGTTCTTTGAGTTCATATTTTTCAGACAG
>JBOFDR010000098.1:0-2781 GCA_051647205.1 Brevinema sp.
CCCACCTTTTTCAGCTTGAATACTAATCCAAGTAGCACCAGCATCAAGAGAATTATCTAATAGTTCTCTCACTGCAGAAGCAGGACGTTCAATAACCTCACCCGCAGCAATTTTCATTGCCGTAGAAGTATCTAGAATATTGATTCGTTTCATTGTTTATTTTACTCTAATAGGATTAACGACTTTATTTTTGAGTGCATTACAGATAAATCCAACCCCAAGTAATAACATAGGAAGAGAATAAATCATTCCTGCTGTTAGCCATCCTCTAGCAAGGAATCCAAGCTGTACGTCCGGTTCTCGAAAAAATTCTGTAAATATTCTTGAACAAGCATATGAGGTTAAAAAAGTTCCTGTTAAGAATCCTCGTGATCTTGCTACGGGTACTTTGTAATAGAAAAATAGTTGAAGTAATAAAGTCATAATTCCTTCTAACATAAAGTGATAAAGCTGGGAAGGATGACGTGGAATTTGGATCATTTGTTGATCATTGATTAGAAAACTAGTTATATTAGATTCAAGAGTCAGTTTTGTTTTTTCAATAATCCCTTGCACTTGATCAATAGGGACTAACTTAGCTCCATAGTGACCTAATTCAGGTCTTCGAGGAAAAAGCATTGACCAAGGCTGAGCACTAGGACGACCATAAAGTTCGCCGTTAATAAAATTCCCAAGACGTCCTAAAGCTAGACCTAAAGGAACAGATACAAGCGTAATATCAGATAGATCTAAGAGATTAAAAGAATTGATATCTTTTTTCATTTTGGAAAGACCATAAAATGCCCCAATATAGGTACCAATAAAGGCTCCATGAAAGCTCATTCCACCTTCCCAAGGTCGTAAAATAGCTAAAGGATCTTCAATAAAATAATAATGAGCATTATAAAGTACAGCATAACCTAAACGTCCACCAATAATAATCCCCATCATCATATAAAAAAGAAGATCATTGATAATCGTTTTAGAAGAATCTAGTGATTTATTTTTTGCAAATACCAGTCTTTGATTAGTAATTTCTTTCTGTGTCCACCAAGAAAAGAACAAAAATCCTAAAATATACATCATACTATACCAACGGATTGAAATAGGACCAATATGAAATATTTCCACATTAATAGGAGGATGTGTTAAAAACATAATAACCTCTTAATTTTCTAAAAATTCAACGGCATCTATAAAACCACGTTCAACATTTACTTTTATGATCTTGATTTGGATAGCTTTTCCTAAGAAATATTTTTTTGTGCCAGAACGATTACTTGCAGAAAGTTCTTCTTCATTGAAGATAATAAATTCGTCCATTTCTGAAAAACGAATTAATCCTTCAATACCTGTTTCTTTCATTTCAACAAAAATCCCGAAGTTTGCCACAGAACTGATCACCCCATCAAAAACATCTCCTACAAAAGGTTCCATATAACGTACTGACTTAATTTTCATCAAATCGCGTTCTGCTTCCATAGCTACACGTTCTTGTGAGGAAATATGCTGTGCAACAAGATCAAGAGAATTAGATGTATAAATAGGTGTTTTATCTATATCAAATAAAAAGTACTTGATCAAGCGATGAACGATTAAATCTGCATAACGACGAATTGGGGAAGTAAAGTGAGCATATTTTGCAAAACCTAAGCCAAAATGCCCAATATTTTCTCGATGATAAGAAGCTTGAGCCATCGAACGAAGTGCCAAAATCTCACCACTCATTTGGATAGGAGTATTAGCTAATGAAGAAACAAATTTTTGGATATCACTTGGTTTTGGAACATCTGGAAGTTTGACACCTCTTTTTGCTGCAAAATTTTTCAAATTAACATATTTTTCAGCAGGGGGAACATCATGAACTCTATAGAGACCTAGTTCCTTTTTCGTTAAAAAATCACCTGCTGCTTGGTTTGCAGAAAGCATAAATTCTTCGATCAAACGCTCAGAATCAAGCCGATCTTTTTGATAGATCTTAATTGGTTGCCCTTTTTCATTAAGCTTAATTTTTTTCTCACGAAAATTAAAATCAACTGTTCCATCTCGCATACGTTTTTTATTCAAAATACGAAATAATTTGGTCATTAAGTCAATATTTTTTTTGAGAATATGATCTTTTTCGGGTGCTCCTTTAATCATCTCTTCAACTCTGTCATAGGTCAAACGATAAGCAGATTTAATCACAGATGGAGTAATACGATAGTTAAGCATTTTCCCTTGATTATCAAAATTCATAAAGATCGTCATTGATTTCTTATCTTCCTGTGGATTAAGACTACAAAGCTGATTAGAAAGCTCTTCAGGAAGCATAGGAATCACAGTATCAATAAGATAATAGCTGTTTGCACGGACTTGAGCTTCCTTATCAAGCGCTGTATTTTTAGCAACATAATAAGACACATCTGCGATATGAACTCCAAGAGTCCACTTACCAAAGAATGATTTGGAGATACTCACGCCATCATCTAAGTCTTTAGAATCTACTCCATCAATAGTAACAACAAAATATTTACGTAAATCTTGACGATTTGAATCAGCATGTTTCTCAGATTCCCAAACTTTCTGAAGAATTTCTTTTTGAACAGGGATAGGGAATTTACGACTAGGTAAAGAATATTTTTCTGAGACAACATCAACATCGGTATGAGCTTCTCCAAAAAACACTTTTGGTTTCATATCTGTATTCCTAGAACTGTGTTTATTATAAGGACGTCGATCATTTTTATACTTATTTTTAGTATAATTAGAGTCTGGCGAAATAGAAGAAGAAACAAAATTAGGAATTTTCACAATCCTTCT
>JBOFDR010000099.1:0-5235 GCA_051647205.1 Brevinema sp.
AAGATCTAGAAAAATCTTGGAAAAGCACAGTATCATCATAACCTTCTAATGTGTTATCTCCTTTAGGATTAGAAAAAGGAGATCCACCTAGTCTATAAAAATAAGGATTATAAAGTGCTCTCATAAATTCTACTGGTATTTTATCTTTAGTTAAGCAATGAGTATCAGTTTTTATATCTTTCATCCATATATATAGATTCCTATTTTCTTTTTGTAACGGAACAAACCCATGATAGGTATCAAAAACAAAATGTTTATTTTTAAAAAAATCCCCTATGAAAGAATCAATAATCAAAGAAATTTGTTCTCGACGATTTAGATCAATATGTTTCTCATAGGATTCAGATATCATATTTTTAGGATTTTGTTTTTCAAGAAAAGGAACTTCTTTTTCTCCTCCACTAAAATTATTTTTTTCTTGACTACAAGAAGATATAACAATACAAAATAACAACAATATTTTTTGAGTATTGATTAACATTTTTCACCTCTTTTTACTAAAATATAGCATATCCTTAATAATAACCTATTGTATATGTTTACTTCAAATCATTATTGATATTTATATAATATTATAATAAAACATGATAAGTAATAAAATTATATTTTAGCAAACAAAATCATAAAGACATCATTGATTGATGATATATATTATTGTATTGATTTTTATAAAATTTACAGTTATAATTAATTATAAAAATTAATTATATTTTTATTAAATAGGAATATATTATGAATTGTTATAGATATATTATGGTACTTGTTTTATTATTATCTTCATGTTCTGATAAAAAAATCAATGATAAGTTTGTTGAAGAAGAAAAATGGATAGAACAGATGTTTATTAACTATCAATATTCTGACGATGCTTCTTTTATCCTATATGATCCCGAAATAGATAACCAAATGATATATAATTATACAAGAGCTAATATGCGTTTTGTACCCGGTTCTACGTTTAAATTTGTTAATTCTGTGATTGCCTTATCAGAAAAAGTAGTATCCAATATTGATGAAGTCTTCTATAAGTACAAAGGAGAGAATGTTTATCTTGACGATTGGACCAATAATATGAACTTACGTCAGGCTTTCAAAAGCTCTAATGTTCCTGCATACCAACAGCTAGCTAAAAAAATTAGCCTAACTAAAATGAATAATTATATCACAAAATTTGAATATGGTAACCAAAATATTGGAACCATTGTAAACTCTTTTTGGTTAGAAGGGCCTCTCATGATTAGTGCTGTGGAGCAAACAAAATGGCTAACAAAATTACTAAACGGCACATTAGTTGATCAAAAAATCGTAGAACAGATTAAAGAAATCTCCTACATAGAAGTACTCAAAGATAATTGGAAATTATACGGAAAAACAGGCTGGGCAAAAGACGTTGGTTGGTTTGTTGGTTGGATAGAAAAAGATGATAAATTATTACCATTCGCGCTAAATATTGATATCTCAGACTTTGCACTCCTATCTATTAGAGAATCTATAGCTAAGTCAATTTTATTAGGATATATTGATAAAATCTCATCAAAAGACAACGAATAATTTATAAAAAATAAAAAAACACCTTATACGAGGTGTTTTTTTATTTTAAGATGAAAATATTCCTTAATAAGGACGATGATTGATCCAATACCAAGCTGTTTGAATCATATCTTCAAGATTATATTTTGCTTTCCAATTTAATATCTTATTTGCTTTAGCTGGATTAGAAATAAGAACTGGTGGGTCACCCTCACGGCGTTCGGATTCAATGACTTTAAAATCAATACCAACAATGTCTTTAGACTTTTGAATGATTTCACGAACAGAAAATCCTTTTCCTGTACCAAGATTAAAATCATCAGAAACTTTTTCTTCAATCATTCGTTTCATTCCTAGGATATGTGCTTCTGCAAGATCAACTACATGCACATAATCTCTGATACAGGTGCCATCAGCTGTTTGATAATCAGTTCCAAAAATAGAAAGAGCTTCCCGCTTTCCAATAGCAACTTCCATAATAATAGGAAAAATATTAGTTGCAGGTACATAAGAAGGGCCTACTTTACCATCCAAATCAGCTCCACAAGCATTAAAATAACGGAAAATTGTATAGTGAAATTCAGGATAAGCATAAGCATAATCCGCCAACATTCTTTCAACCATTAATTTAGTCTGTCCATAAGGATTAATAGGAAGTTTTGGATGATTTTCATCGATAAAATCATCCTGAGGATTGCCAAAAACAGCTGCAGTACTACTAAACACAAAGTTATTAACACCAGCTTCACGCATTGCTTCAATTAAATAAAAAACATTAATTAGGTTATTTTCATAATAAGATGCAGGATCTTTTACAGAAGTACCTACTTCTATAAAAGCGGCAAAATGCATCACTGCTTCTACATCATACTGAGAAAAAATAGAGTGAAGCAGTGTTTTATCCTGTAATGAGCCTTCAAAAAAAGGAATAGTAGGATCAATTTGATTGATTGATTCTCTATAACCTTTTGATACATTATCCAAGACCAGTATACGATAACCTTTTTCACTTAAAAGTTTAACGGCGTGAGAACCAATGTAACCAGCCCCACCAATAACTAATATATATTTCATAATACATCCTTTTGCACAAATATATGGTATTTAACAATATTATCGGATTTATTTATTAATTTATTAACATTATATATGATAATACATTAAGGAACAAGATCGCTTAAATATGAGTCATACTCACTATTCTCTATTTCTTTAAGAAGATAAAACTTAGGATATAATTGATCACTAACTTTATCTACATAAAAAGAAGTGTAAAAAAGATAAAACACGAGATAATTGAGCCAAAACAACCGTTGTTTTTCTAGAGATTGAGAAGACTTAGGAAGTATTTTTTGATTAATATAGTGACGCAATGGATCAGTAGTTAATACTGTGTATGTAGAGATAAGAGAATCATTTTTATTTATTCTTAGATGAGAATTTTGTAAGGCAAAAACAGAAGCAATCAGTATATAAACATCTTCAGCATGGCTTATTTCTTGGATAATCCCCCTCAATTCTTGAGCTTTTTTCGCTTCAAAAATACGTTTTGAGATCTGTTGCAAAGGCTTAAAAAGTGTTGATTGTTTTACAAGGGTATTAGTAAATTCATCTGGAGTAAAAAGATATTCTTTATCATTGACAAAGAAAACACCCCATTTATTTGTGTAAGCAATAACTGCACCTGTTTTTTGAAAAGAGATTTGATTAGTAATCGTCATAAAAGAATCATTGGAATTGATATCTTCTACAACAAATTTATGCGTAATATAAATAGCTGGATACAATTCTTCAGGTTTAAAAAATTGATCCAAAACCTCATATTTTTTTCTCTTTAGACCAATCGCTATTGCTTTTTTTTCTTTGGAAGAAAGTTTTATATTTTTAGAGAATAAATTTGAATGACTATAAAAACTAAAAAATAGTAGAATAATTAAAATATGTTTCATAAATCCTCTTCTTGATCTTAATAATTTTAACAAAATTAAAAGCAACATTTCAAGAATATTAGCTAATTTAAATAAAAGAGTGATTGTTCATGATTGAGTAACCATTTTTTCTTATCCATACCCCCATTATACCCACAAAAATCACCAGAAGAAGTAATTACTCGATGACAAGGAATGATAATAGGAATTGGATTTTTATTATTTGCAGAACCCACAGCACGATAGGCTTTTGGAGAGGAAATGTTTTCTGCAATATCTTTATAAGATCGTATTTCTCCATAGGGAATATTTCTCAGCGACCCCCAAACTTTTTGTTGAAATATTGTCCCATTATATCTCAAAGGTAAATCAAAAATAGTTCTATGTTTGAAAAAATATTCATTTAATTGTTTTTTTGTCTCTGCTAAAATACTATTAGGAGACTCTTTTTTAGTTTTTATATTGACAAAACTCAGTCTATATAAAAAATCTTGATCAGCTTCCAATAAAAAGAGTCCAAAAGGTGACTCAAAATAGCTAAAATAATACTTCATGGGAGGATTTTGATTAAGATTTTGTTGATCCATACTAACATCACCAAATATATTTTTATCCGTTTATTTTAATATCATACTAAAAAATCAAACACGTCTTTACTCACATTATACAAGACAAAAATAAAAAATCAATAAAATTACTTAAATAGTAGGAATTTAGTATATGTATAGACAAATAAGAATATTTTTTTCTCACTATCATAAGAACATAGTTAAAAATAAAGCTTAAACAAAATAACATTGTATCAAAAAATATTTTTTGATATAATAGTTGTACAAGATATTCTGAATAAAAAATATTTTTATTTATTTTATCAACGCAAATACTCTATACGATTATGACTTATGGAGTTAAAAATGAAAAAGTTTTTATTATTTATCATAATATTCATATGTTCTTGTTGTAAATTTATAGAAGAGATCGATAATAAAAAACAATTTCTAAAAAATATTAGTGGTAAAAGTTTTATTACTGTAGAAAAACAACCAGTTATTTATTTAAAAGGAAGTAGTCCTAGTTATTTTAAGTTTCATAAAAATATAAAATTTAATATTGATTCCAAAGGGTCTCTTGAGTTTAGATCAACGAGTAAGACTTCATCAACATTTACAGATGGCAATCTTACTGAAAAATTGATCTTTTTGAAGTATCAGTTTGAAAAAACAACGAGTAAAACTTCAGGGTTATTTAAAATATCTTTCAGATTCAGTGATGAATCAACTCATTTGATAGAAAACAACCATCAAAGACTTTTTCTACGAACCATTATGGCTCATATCAACCAAAAAGGGAAGACAGAACTTCTCATCTACTCACCAGAAAATAAAAAATTTACCCTATTTGCTTATGAACAATAAGCATAGCAGTATAAATATATTATAAAGCATAGTATATATACAAGATTTTAGAATCTTCATCTTTGTAATACAAAAAAATTTAGAGAATTTTTTAATAGTAAGACATAACTTCCAAATTTCCTTTTTACTTTGTTCTTATCATCGCTATATGATTTCTATTTTTTATTAGTACCTGTTTTTATTTGATATCGTATATACATATAGTTTTGTATGTGCACAAAAAATAAAAAGGAAGGTTCTCTATGAAAAATAGAAACAATCTACTAACACTTATGTTAGTAACACTATTCGCTATTGTTAGTTGTGGTGCAGAAGGTGGCAGTACAGCTCCTAATTCTTCAACAAGTAAAGCAGCAGCTGTT
>JBOFDR010000100.1:0-2114 GCA_051647205.1 Brevinema sp.
AAGATCATCTTAAAACAGAGGACTTCAAAAGAGCTTTTGGAGCAGAGCCAAAACGTACTAATAACAAGATCGAAGATTACGCTCTTATTGAAATTAATCGCTACACAGTCGAAAGTGCTGTCGATAGAGCAGAACTTATCACAGCTCCTAATGCTGTGCAAGCATCCTTGTTGATGAGAGAGGCTCGTCTTAAAAATGCTTATGAAAAAATGATGCTTTCTATTGAACGAGAGCAGGTCTCTTCTCTCTTAGAAGCTACTAAGTATGGATCTAACGTTCTCACTCCTTCTGGAACAGATCTTTGGAATCATCCTACTAGTGATCCTGTCAGTCAAATTCAAGACGCACGTAAGGCGATCAAAGATAAAACAGGATACTATCCTAATAAGATTGTTATTTCTGATAAGGTTTGGCAAGTCCTAAGATTCAAAAAGAATCTTGTTGAACGTTTACCGAATACCTCTCTTAAAGCAGGTCTGACTCCTGAAGAATTTGGAAGAATCACAGATATTAAGTATGTTGTCATTGCTGATACCATGTATCAGGATAGTACCCAGCTTTCTTTCATATGGGGATCAAATGCTGTTCTTGCTTATGTACCTGAGAATATTTATTCCTTGGATACGATCACTTTTGGTATTACGGTGCGTTGTCCTCTTGGTTATGCAGATATGCGTGATTATTATGATGAAAGAACCACCTCTGATATCACTGCTGTTGATGAACGAATCGGCTGGGCAGTAGCAAACTATGAAGCTGGTTTCTTATTGAAAGATGTTTTAGGGGCTTAGTATGACAGAAGCAGGGCTAAAAAATGCTTATAAAAATTCTCCTGAACTCTTAGAAGAAATGATGGAAGTAAAAACAATAGAAGAGCTAGGTAGTTTATTTGATGATGAAAACTTTGTTCCTAAAGGTGCTGGTAAAACTAAGCGTTTTTACGAAGCAATAACTGGCAAGTCTTTAGAAAACTCTTCTGCAGAAGAAACTAATGCAGGAGATGAGAAATCTCAAGAAACTCCTCAACAGAACTCTTCTGTGGCTGAAAACGAAAATAAAAGATATGTAACCAGCTATCCTATTCTTTGCAATGGCGAAAAGATAGAAGCTAACTCTGAAGTAACAGCTGAAGAATTGGGTGATGATCTTGATAGATTACTTAAAATTGGAGCTGTTTTAGAATTGCTCGACTAAAATTTAACTAAGATTTAGTAAGTCTAAAAATGCCTATTAAACGGCATTAAAAGATCATTTTAGCTTTAAAAAAGTGCCTCGACCAATAGGATACACAGCAGAAAAGAATAATTGGGTGTGCAGGTTCGATTCCTGCTCGAGGCAATGGGACGATGTCCTTTTTCAAAAAAAATAACATTGGTCGGGAGAAAAATATGTATTGTCAGATCGAAGATCTTTATAAATCTTGTCGTGTTGATGTGGTACGAAAATGGTGCGTTGACAATGCTCAAACTGATACTGATGAAGTAATTGCAGAGCGAATGCTCTTTGGAATTCAAAAAGCTACTGACACCATGAATCTTTATCTTACTAAAGTAACTAGTTTCCCATTAAAACCTATGCCAACAATCCTTGTAAATATATGTGTTACGATCTCTTTGTATTATCTGCTATCTAGAAAAGGATTTGTTGACAATACAGCGAATGAAGTCATTTATCAGAACTATAAAGATTCTTTAAGACAGCTCGAGATGATTGCCTCAGGAAAATTGGAGATCATTTTTGGGGATAGTACGGGAGATGGTGGTAATTCTCAAGGTTCATCCAGCTCTTCAGGAGTGGCAAGCTTTTTCCCACCCAGCAAAATGGATTCTTTTAGACGATTTGGGTATTGTGGTAAACGAGATCGAAAATGGTAGAGATAGATAACAGTGAGTTAAAAGAGCTCGTCGAAAAGATTGAAAAAATAGATATTACAAAAAGCTTAACCGTAGCTCATGCTTGGGGGAATTGGCTAGTAAAATCTGCACGAGCTAGGATCAAAACTACTAAAAAAGCTCCAGACGGGACTAAGTGGGCTTCTGTTTCAGATCAATACGAAACTTGGCTTGAGAAAAAAGGAATCGGAGGCTCACTCTTGTTTAGAACAGGGTCATTAT
>JBOFDR010000101.1:0-5147 GCA_051647205.1 Brevinema sp.
CTTTTATTTAATTTGGAGTTTATCTTATGGATCGAGCTAGTCGTTTTAAGGAGATAAGAACATATCTCAATCTTTCCCAAGTAGAATTTGGGCATAAATTAGATATATCTAATGTCCAAATTTCACACATCGAATCAAATTCTCGAGATATTCAAATAGATACACTTAACAAATTGTTAAAAATGAATGTAAATATTGATTGGCTTTTGACAGGTGAAGGTGAGATGTTTCGTGGAGAGGGTGTTAATACTTGTCAAGTTCCTTCTTTAGTTCCTAAAGAAGAGATCTGCTACGTTCGAAAACTTGATATTCATGCAGCTGCAGGAGTTGGCATTATTAACTATGCAGATGGTGAAGTTCCTATCTGGGTTGGTTTACCAGCTAGTTTTATTTATCCCTACAGCCCCTCATCTATTGCACTATTAAATGTTCATGGAGCTTCCATGGAGCCAACAATGCGACACGGTGATGTGCTACTAGTCTCTGAACAAGATACTTCTTTGATGAGTGAACATATTTATATCATTCGTATTGGAGAAGAACTGAAGGTCAAGCGTGTAGATAAACTACCTAACAAAAATATCGTTATTTGGAGTGACAACCCACAATACGGCAGACATGAATACACCCCCCAAGAATGGGAGGAGTATGGTATTGAGATCGTGGCTCGTGTGATTAAAGTGATTAAAAATGTGTAGACAGTTAAGAGGTATATATGAATATTAAAAACATTGTGCTTATAATTATATTTTTTATCACAAGTTTTTTATTTGGACATGCTGGTGGCTTAGACAAAAACGGTGGACATTATAACCGAAAAACAGGTGAATACCATACTCACGGTCGGAGTAATCGTTCAAGTAATAAAAATAGCTCTAAAAGTTTATCATCAAAAAAGGACACTAGTGGTGGTTACGATCGGGATGAATGGAAGCATTGGATAGATGCTGACGGAGATGGGCAAGATACACGCCAAGAAGTATTGATCGAAGAAAGTTTAGTTCCTGTAACTTTTGATGAGAGAGGTAAGGTGCTATCTGGAAAATGGTTTGATCCTTTTTCTGGAGAATATTTTACTGATCCAAAAGAGTTGGATGTAGATCATGTAGTACCCTTGAAAAATGCTTATGATAGTGGTGGAGCTTCATGGGATAGAAAGAAAAAAGAAGCCTATGCTAATTATCTTGATGATCCCAACCATTTAATGGCAGTATCTGCGAAAGAAAATAGATCTAAAGGATCTAAAGATCCAAGCGAATGGCTACCGCCTAATAAGTCTTTTCATTGTGAATATATTCGCATTTGGCACAAAATTAAAATAACTTGGGGTTTAAGTTTTTCTGCTAAATTCGCTAATATTAGTAATATTGCATGTTTAGAGAAATAGTAAAGAATATTTGAAAACAAAAAATGATATCACTAAATATATCTTAAAGAAACAAAAAGAAGAAAAAGCAAAAAAATAAGAAATTATTTCTGAATTTATCTAGATAATGAAGTGTTTACAATGGTTGGATTTGGGAAAATAAATAAGGACATTATTCATGGAACAACCGCATAAATTATTAGAAGTTAATGTAAATCAACTAGTTTTAGATAAAGACAATCTGAGGATTCGATATCGTATCAATCTAGAAAAGAAAGAACCAATTACAGAAGATATAATTATTGAATACCTCAAAAAGTTTGAAAAACTAGCAGATTTAAAAAATGCAATTTTAGATGAGGGATGGGACTCTCCAAACGAACCTTTTGTTGTACCATTAGATAATGGAACATATCTTGTAAAAGAGGGAAATAGAAGAATTGCATCTATTAAGTCCCTTATAAAAGAAAATAAAAATATTCCTGATTGGACAGGACAAATATCTGTTAAAATATATAATAATATAGAACTACTAAATAAACACATATCTAAGACCCATACAGATGGGATCTATCAGTGGGATCCTTGGGGAAAAGCTCTAGATGATGCTATGCAAAAAAAATCTACAGCGGGAGCTCATTTAATTTCCTTTATTCTTACAAATCAGATTCGTGAAATTTTAGAAAATGAAGGTTGTTACACTATTCTTACGGAAGCACTATCAAGATCCAGAGAAATACTAGGAATTCACTTATCGAATGATGGATTTGATTACGTAGCTCTTGGTGCGATCAAAACTAAAGTTGTAATTAAAGAGGTCTTAAAAGCATATAAAAAAGGTCTAATAAACACTCGTACCAGAGAAGAATGGCCAAAGATACTCACAGATATTAAAAATACACTGGAGAAAACACAATTTGTTGAGGATACTACAGAAAGTATGGCTGATACAAATATTTTTAATTTCTCAGAAATCAACGAAGCTCAAAAAAATAAAACCACAGACATCAATAATGACAATAGTGATACCAATGATTCTAAAGCTCCACGTAGAAAATATCCTGATTCTATAACGAATGAGACGTTTAAAGAATGGCTGGAGGTCCTCTTGAGAAAGTATTCTTCTCAAACAAATGGGAATGTATCTTTTTTACTACTAAAAGATTTAAAAGATATGCCGAATACAAAATATACTAATGAACGTATCATCTTATGTAGAACAATATGGGAAGCTTTATTGCAGGAATATTTTACAAAAAAACCTAAAGAAGAGCACGATAAAAAAGCAAGTGTAGAAACAAAGAGCGAGAGTATCTGTGGAAGATACACAGCTAAACTCAAGACTGTATTTCCAGAAATTGATGATATTGCTAAATACGCACAACGACATATAGGACTATTAAACGATGTTGTTCATGGATCAGTATACAAAAATGAAGCCTCAGATCTTTATACATCTCTTACAGATCTTTATCCATTGTTTAGGGTTTTAGTTAATTTGATTAATGATAAGGATATTAGTGAATAAAAATTGGCCAAAAATTAAAAACCATATTAAAATAGAATATCAATTATATTTTATATATACTATGGAGTATACGTAATGCGAATAAGCCCATCTCCACTAAGATATCCAGGGGGTAAATCTTCAACTTTTCCTATGGTATCTGATATTATATTATCAAATGACCTTCAAGGATGTCATTATATAGAACCTTATGCAGGAGGATCTGGACTTGCTCTATTATTGCTCTTTAAAGGTATTGTATCAGAGATACATCTCAATGACCTTGATCGATCAATATGGGCATTTTGGAACAATGTACTCAACCATAAAGATGCTTTTATAGAAACAATCATTGCTACAGATGTTACTATTGAAGAATGGCATAGACAAAGAGAAATCCAGTTAAAAAAAGAAATTGTGGATAGTTTTGACCTTGGTTTTTCTTCATTTTTCTTAAATAGAACCAATCGATCAGGGATAATTTTAAAAGCTGGAATGATAGGTGGATATAAGCAGAATGGTAATTATAAATTAGACTGTCGATTTAACAAAAATAATCTTATTTCTAAAATCAATAAAATTGCATAATATAAAAATCGTATACATTTATATAATAAAGATGCTATCGACTTTATCAAAGAAGTAGACTGTATATTACCTATTAATTCACTATTCAATATTGATCCTCCATATTTTAAGCAAGGATCATCTCTTTACACTAATTTTTATAAACAAGAAGATCATCAAAACATATCATCAATAATCAACTCTATCTTACATCCTTGGATTCTGACATATGATCATACTCCTGAAATTATAGATCTTTATCATGACTCTCCACAGTATTCTTTCTTTCTTAACTACTCAGTTGAAAAAAAAAGAAAAGGACAAGAAGTCTTAATAACTTCTAAAGGACTCATTGTACGACCAGATTCATCTATAGAAAAAATAGTTTAATGTCCATACGCCCATTTTAATAACCTTTTAATCAGAAAAACACCCCAGTAATTTGGGGTGTTTTTGTTTGGATATTTAATTTTTTAGAAGCATTGAGCCATGATGAATCGTTGAGTAGGTCTTGAAAAGTTATTTAAATATCTAGCTAGTGGGGCATCTAAAAAAGATATTGCAGTGGTTAGACCGTGATATTTGATAGCTAATTCAATAGATCGTCGATCTCTTTTTTGTAGCTTTGCTTTAATTTCATCGCA
This sequence comes from Brevinema sp., assembly GCA_051647205.1. Lineage (GTDB taxonomy): Bacteria > Spirochaetota > Brevinematia > Brevinematales > Brevinemataceae > Brevinema_A. Next base: position 4,085 of record JBOFDR010000101.1, read on the forward strand.
TAAGTTTTCAAATTCTTCAGCACTCATTGCTTCGCTTAATTCTTCAAAAATTTCTAAAATATTATTTTTATTCATAGGGCTAACCTCGTTTTGTTCTGTTTTATATCGTACACAAGTATAGCTTAGCTCTCGGCACAAGTCAACTCTATTCTACTTCTTTCTCTTCTTTCTTTTATTATTCTAAAAGATATCTAAAATAGCCATTTTATCGCCCTAAAATATGGACTTAAATTTGTCAATTTTCACTCAATAAGTAGGATCTCTCGATTCTGTTTTTTTATTAATAACTTTTTAATCATTGTGAAGTGTTTCTAAGGTTTTTCAGTATTTGCTACTGTAAAATAAGAGTATAGAAAGGAAAAATAGAAAGAATTAAGGAACCATGTGATGAATCAGCAATGGCAAAATAAAATAGAAGAACAGATCAAAGAGCTTGCAATTTCTATTAAAGAATTAGTGGTAACTATGAATAAACATATAGAACATTCACGAGAGATGCAAGAGATCAAATTCACACAGATTGAAAAGACTCAAACTGACCATGAAGAACGTATTCGTAAAAATACTAAATTTATTTATCAGGCTACAGCTATTATCGCAGTAATGACGGCAGCATTCAATTATTTCTTAAGGATGAAGTAGTCCTCATAAAGGGGACGAGGAGTAACAGTGGGAAAGTTCGAAGAATTAAGCCCAAGAGCAAGAGAGCTTTTTGAAGAGGGCTATTCCCAAAAAGAGATCGCAAAGATCCTAAATGTTTCAGAGACGACGCTTGTGGAATGGAAAAAGAAGTATGAGGGATCTCCTTTTGATTGGGAAGAGCGAAGACAAAAAGCAACACAAAATAAAAAAAACGTCACAACATGGCTGGAAGAGCAAATTCAAGAAACAATGCTTGATCTTGAATCAGATATGAGCAATGAGGTTGGTTTGAAAAGACTTGATACGCTCATATCAATGAAAAAGAAGTATGATGGTGCTATTGATAAGCTTGGGGAAACCTCAAGGGTCATGAGTGCTTTTGCTGGATTTGTAAGAGAAAACTTCCCAAATGAAATTGAAA
>JBOFDR010000102.1:0-1846 GCA_051647205.1 Brevinema sp.
CCAAAGAATTCATAGTCTGCTGAAGAACACCTATTTTGGGAGAAATAACTAAAAGTTCATCAGCCACTTGATCTTGATCTTTTTTTAAAGTCAAAAGATTATTTTTAATATTGTCAATATTAGCGATTAGATCTTGATCTAAAGCATCAAATTGTTGTTTATTTTCCTCGGCTAAGGCTAAATCTCTTTGAGCTCTTTCACTTTTTTGAATAAGGTCTTCTGATTGTTTTTGGAGATGCTGAATATTGGTGATGGCATCAACAATAGGCTGAATGTCATTTCTTTTTTTAGCTTGATCAAATAATTCTTTTTGAGAAAGTAAATGAGAGCGTATCTGAATAATCTCATCAAGTCTTTTTTGATGTTCTTCAAGTTCTTTAAGACGATCATATTCAGATTGTTTTGCTTCAAAAATTATTTTTTGGGATTCTACTCGTGTTCTACAGTCCTGCTCCTCAGACTCTAAAGTCTCAACATATTCATCAGCCGCATATTCCAAATGATTTAGTTCTCCCTCCAAAGTACTGATTTTTTTTGAAGCATCAGTCAGTAGAGGATCTACAGAATTCGATAGATCAAAGCGATGAAGCTGAAAAAGTCTTTTTAAGGTCTCAGAACTATCTGTAGCAGAGAGATTTAAAAAACTATCAAAATCTCGTTGCTGTAGAATAATTGTTTTACGGAAATCATCATAAGAAATCCCAAGGATCTGTTCACCAGCTTCTTTAAGATCACACTCAAAAGGCTCAAAATTTCCGCTTTTATTAATTAAAATCTCACGTATTGTAGTAACTTTAGATAAATCTTTTTTATCCCTTTTTGCAATAATCCGAGCACAGTATTCTTCTTTACCATCTAGACCAATAATCTCAAAAGTAAACTCTATCATCATATTAGTAGCTTCAAGGTTCATCATCCCATAAGAAGTAGAAAATCTTTGTTGCCCTAATTTAGCTCCAATATTACCAAGACGTTGGACTTTTCCATATAAAGCAAAAATTATTGCCTCAATAATTGCTGACTTCCCACTCCCAACAGCACCAAATACTCCAAAAAAATTCTTTCCATCAAAAATAGAAAAATCAATATCTACACGATTCTTATAAGAATAAAATCCTTCAATAGAGAGTTTGTTAGGATAAAATCCTTGTTTTCGGATTAATTGTAGCTCTTCTCTGTCTTCAGACAGAACTTCATCAAAAACTGCTAGTAGATCTTCAGGAGCTTTTTGTTTATTTTTAGAGAAAAAATACTCCTCGAATAATTCTCTCGGGTCTTCTTTTTGTGCATCTTCTGTGCCTATATTGGAAAAACCTTGATATTCAACTTGAGCATAAGATTCGATTCGTAAGATACGTGAATGGCTTTCTCGGAGTTGACGATTTTCTTCTGCTGTAAAATAACGATCTCCTACCCACTTTAAGAGAACATAATGTTCTTTTTCTTCTTCCAAACGCTCAAAAATTGTATCAAAAGTATCAAAAACAATTTCTTTAATAGTTCGTGATACAGATAGTGGTATTCTATACTCTAATTTTTTCTTAAGATCAAGCATAAGAATACTTTTTTGATAAGAGGTTTCTTTAATACTATAAGGAAGAGGGCTACCTGTATAAAATGCTTTAATTCTCCTTGAAGAATACAGAGAATAAGGACGATGAATATGACCTAAAATTAGATAATCAATCCCTTCTGGTACTGCTGATAAAGACGCAGCCCCGATAGTTCCAAGAGTAGCTCGTTCTGACTCGTCTTCTTCTAAAGTTTCTTGATAAAGATCATTCGATGGCTCAGGCTGTATAAAATAGTGAGTGACAAGAATATTTATCACATGATCTTCATGAGA
>JBOFDR010000103.1:0-6461 GCA_051647205.1 Brevinema sp.
ACCCAAATAACAAGCGAAGAGCTCCTCTCAAAAAATCCTAAAGGTATTATTTTTTCAGGGTCTCCTTCCTCTGTTTATGAGAATCAGGCACCAAACTATGACCTCAATATATTGGAGATTCCTGTACCTAAGCTTGGCATTTGTTACGGTTTTCAGTGTACTGTTCATAATCTTGGAGGTGCTGTTGAGGCAACTCCTATTCGTGAATATGGAGAATGTGCTATTTCCTTGTCTCAAGAAGACCCTATCTTTAAGGATGTTCCAAAAGATTTTTTGACCTGGATGTCTCATGGCGATAGTATCACAAAATTACCTAAATCTTTTAATATCTTAGCTAAATCTAATAACCATCCTGCTGCTGCTTATCATAAAGAGTATCATTTTTGGGGTTTGCAATTTCATCCAGAGCTTGCACATTCTCAAAATGGTGTCGCGATTTTGAATAATTTTGCTCAGCATATTTGTCAGCTTATCACTAGTGAAAATACAATTGAACATATTTTTCAAAAAATATCTACCGAAGTTAAGGAGCAAGTTAAGGATTCTCATGTTTTAATTCTAGTTTCTGGTGGCGTAGATTCAAGTGTTGCTGCTGCAGTCTTGCTTAAAAGTTTAAATCCAGAAAATGTTCATTTGATGTATATTGATACAGGTCTTATGCGTAAAAATGAAACAGCTGAAATTCGCCATATCCTTGCTCAACTTAATACAAAACATGTTCATATTATTGATGCAAAAGATCGTTTCTTTAATGCTCTTAAAAATATCTCAGAACCTGAACAAAAACGTAAAATTATTGGTGATCTATTTGTTACTATAACCCTTGATGAAGTAAAGGCACTTAACTTACCTGAAGATTTTTTTCTTGCTCAAGGCACACTTTATACAGATCTTATTGAGTCAGGTAAAGGCATTGGTAACAAAGCTCATTCTATTAAGAGTCATCATAATGTTAGTTCTCCTCTTATCATTGAAAAACGAGAATCTGGCAGACTGATTGAGCCACTTAAAGACCTTTACAAAGATAATGTACGTTCTTTAGGTTTGTATCTTAGACTACCAGAAACATTGATTTTCCGTCATCCTTTTCCTGGACCTGGTTTAGGTGTTCGAGTCGTTGGCGCAGTGACAGCAGAGAAGATTAAAATCCTTCAAGAGGCAGACATAATCTTTATTGATGAGCTTAGAAAACGTGGACTTTATGAACATATTTGGCAGGCATTTACTGTTTTTATTCCTGTTAAGTCTGTTGGTGTTGCCGGCGATATTCGTAAATATGGCTATACCATTGCACTTAGAGCAGTATCTTCAATTGATGGTGTAAGTGCTGATGTTTTTGAATTTTCTTTTAAAGATCTAAAGGAAATATCTTCTCGTATTACTAACGAAATCCATGATGTTTCACGCGTTGTTTATGATATTTCCTCAAAACCTCCTGCAACGATAGAATGGGAGTAGAAATATTGTACCTAAGATCTTATGATTATAGTAATTTTTTATTTAGCTTATTTAGCAGAGAGGGTGCTGTCAGACGATGCTTATAGATATACAAATGATTACTGTTGAAAATACTCCTCTAGGATTTGGTTTGGTAGGCGGTTATTTTGTGATTCAGTATAGTACTAGGAAGGTTATTTCAAAATCGTTCTCGTTTTTATCTTGATTTAATTGGAATAAGGGCTAGTACTATGAGGATAGAAATATCTTATCCTTTTTACCCTATTAAGCTATTATGATTTCAATTTATATCTCATAGGGGTTTTTATTAGGCACTTCGCTCTTTTGTGCTACCTGAACAACTGTTACGATAAGTTACAGAGATTCTTCTACATACATCATTCTATTCTTGAATGTATAACGAAAACCTTTTATATAAATCAAATAAAAGTTGGTCTCGGAACATATTTATTACTAAGTTATAATTTTAGGAATAAGATTGATTCTAAAGATTATGAATCACAAATGAGATAGTCTAGCTAAACTTGGAGATTTTCTCGATGCCCTTTGAAACCAATTTCTTTCCATTTTTCTAATATACTGATCGCAAAATTATATTAATATAAGAACTAAAACCAATATTTCTTGAAAGTAAAACATCATCACACATTTATCATGCTATTTTAGTAATTGTATAATGTCAGTAAAAATAAATCTTAATAACTACAAATTATTTGACAAAAATATAATTTATATTATATAATGCTATGATATAAATATAGGTAAATATAGAGTATAGAGAGATAATTTCTAGAATAGCTATAGAGCTATAGTTTGGTACAAACTTATTTGGAATAATGATTGAAATATTGAGAGGATACTTGATGAAAGTAGTAATTTTAGCCGGTGGGATGGGAACCCGTCTTGGGGAAGAAACTTATATTCGACCAAAACCTTTAGTCGAAATTGGAGGACTCCCAATTATTTGGCATATTATGAAATACTACTCTTCTTTTGGACATAATGAATTTATTATTTGTTTAGGATATAAAGGCTACATGATTAAAGAGTTTTTCTTAAACTATATGGCACATCTTAGTAATATTTCAGTTGATTTTACTACAAATAAAACAATATATGATTATCAAGCACATAGTAAAGAACCTTGGAAAATCCATCTAGTACATACAGGTGATACTGATATGACTGGATCACGGATTCGTCAGATTGAGTCTTATATTGGTGATGATGAAGAGTTTTTATTAACTTATGGAGACGGTGTTTGTAATGTTGATCTTAATAAAGAAATTGCATTTCATAAAAATCACGGAAAGATAGCAACAATTATGGCTGTAAAGCCAGGAGGTCGTTTTGGAGCTTTAAGTATTAATGGAACAAAGATTGAAAGCTTTCAAGAAAAACCTGAAGGAGACGGTGGGTATATTAATGGTGGATATTTTGTGCTTAATAAGTCTATTTTCAAACTCCTTCCTAAAGATTCAAAATTGGTTTTTGAACAAGAACCTCTCAAACAACTTGCCACTAATGGTGAGTTGCAGGCCTTTATTCATCATGGTTTTTGGCAATGTATGGATAATATTCGCGACAAACAAATACTAGAAGAGCTTTGGCAATCTGGAAATGCTTTATGGAAATATTAAATTCTCTTAAGAAAAATTATCAAGGAAAACGTGTTCTGGTTACAGGACATACGGGGTTTAAAGGTACTTGGTTATCTCGTTGTTTAATTGAGCTAGGAGTTGAAGTCTATGGAATAGGACTTGACGAAGGTAATGATAAAGTTTTTACTTTATCAAATACGGCTCAAGATATGACTTCTTATATCCAAGATATTCGTGATTCCTATGGTACAATTAAACTTGTTGAACAAATTAATCCCCATTTTGTTTTTCATCTTGCCGCTCAACCACTTGTTATTGAAGGCTATAAAAATCCTATTGATACCTTTGAGTCTAATATTATGGGTACTATCCATATGTTGGAAGGATGTCGTAAAGCTTCTGCATTAGAGGCTGGGATTTTTATTACAACAGATAAAGTTTATCATAACTTTGAGTGGAGTTATTCGTATCGTGAAACAGATGTTCTGGGTGGACACGATCCATATTCAGCAAGTAAAGCTGCTTGTGAGTTGATTATTTCTTCTTATCGAACATCATTCTTTGAGGATCAAAAAATTTGTTCTGTTCGTGCTGGTAACGTGATTGGTGGTGGTGATTTTGCTGATAATCGTATTATTCCTGATTTAATTCGTTCGGTTCAAAGTAGAAAAAAAGCTATTATTCGTTCTCCTTATAGTATACGACCATGGCAACATGTTTTAGATGCTATCTGGGGATATCTTTTGATTGGAAACTACCTTACTAATAATAAAATGACTTTATCTCCATCTTATAATATTGCACCACCAGATAATAGCGATATTCACACGGTTTTATTTGTTATTAAAACTTTCTTGAATACACTTGGGAAAGGTTCTTATGAAATCGATCCCAATGTATCAACTTTTAAGGAAATGGGCAAATTAAGACTTGATCCATCCTTGATTCAGGAACAAATCGGCTGGAAAGCTGGTTTTACAACCGAAGAAGCGATTAAGCAAACAGCTTATGAATATAAGCTTTGGCTTGAAAAACCAAGTGAATTAAAACAACAAATTGATTATTCTATTGCAACATATTTTAAAAACAAGGATTAAAAATGTCTGAACCACTAAAACAACAGATACTCCAATTGGTAAAAGAATATACTACTCAAAAATTCCCTAAAAAAAACTTTGTAGAGGGAAAGACGCCTATTCCTATTTCTGGAAAAGTGTTTGACCATGAAGAAGTTTGTAATATTGTTGAAAGTGCACTAGAATTCAATCTAACTACTCATACATTTAATGCTTTTTTTGAAAAACAAATGTGCGAATTCCTAGGAGTAAAATATGTTTTAACTTGTAATTCAGGATCTTCTGCAAACTTAATCGCTTTTTCAGCATTGACTTCACCATTATTAAAAGAACGTGCTCTAAAAGCTGGTGATGAGGTGATTTCTGTAGCTGCGGGTTTTCCTACTACAATTAATCCTATTATTCAGCATGGCTGTATTCCTGTTTTTATTGATGAAACTTTTCCAACATATAATATTAATGTGTCACGTTTAGAAGAAGCATTATCTCCTAAAACTAAAGCTATTTTTATTGCTCATACACTTGGAAATCCTTTTGATCTTAAAATCATCAGTGAATTTTGTCAAAAACATAATCTTTGGCTTATTGAAGATTGTTGTGATGCACTTGGTGGTACATTTCAAGGCAAAATGGTTGGAACATTTGGACATATTGCGACTTTTAGTTTTTATCCGGCACACCACATCACTATGGGTGAAGGTGGTGCTGTAGCAACATCTAACCCTATCTTAAAAAAAGCAATGGAAAGTATCCGTGACTGGGGACGTGATTGTTGGTGTGCTCCAGGAGTTGATAATACCTGTAACAAACGTTTTGATTGGACTTATGAGTCACTTCCTGACGGTTATGATCATAAATATGTGTATAGTCATTTGGGCTACAATCTTAAAATCACAGATATGCAGGCTTCAGTTGCTGTCGCACAAATGAAAAAATTACCAGAATTTATTGAAATCCGTCGTCGAAATTTCAAACTTCTTTCTGAACAACTTTTGGATTTGCAAGACTATTTTATCCTTCCAGAAGCAACTAAAGATAGTGATCCTTCTTGGTTTGGCTATCTATTAACATTAAAAGACGGGGTGCCTTTTACACGAAACGAAATTACTCGTTATCTTGATACTAAAAAGATTGCTACACGTTTACTTTTTGCTGGTAATGTAACTAAACAACCTTATATGAAAGGCAAAAATTACAGAGTAGTAGGGGATCTTTCCGTTACAGATAAAATTATGAATGATACTTTTTGGATAGGGCTTTATCAAGGTATTACACCTAAAATGATCTTTTATACGGTCAACTCTATCAAAGAATTTATAAAGTCTTTCTAAACTTTGCTAAATTGATTGTATAGAATCCTAAAAAAAATAGGATAATAATTATTAGAAAATAATTATTTCTAAAATATTTATATAATTTTTCAGGAGAAATTACATGTTATTAAATAATGAATCAGAAAATACAAGATCAAAATCTTTACCTAAAGTATCTGTGATTATTCCAACGTATAATCGAAAAGATATGTTAGTAAAGGCTTTAGATAGTGTGCTGGCACAAGATTATCGTAATATAGAGATTATTGTAGGAGACAATGCTTCTGATGATGGCACTGAATTGATCATGAATAAATACTGTCAGCAATATTCTTTTATTAAATATATGCGACATTCTGAAAATTTAGGAGCTCCAAAAAACGGTCAATTAATATATTTAGAAGCTACCGGTGAGTATATGTTGATACTCTGTGATGATGATTGCTTAGCAACTCCCTGCTTTTTTTCAAAAGCAGTTAAAGCCATGGAAGAAAATAAAAACATAGCTTTAACTAGAGGTGTAGTACTAACTATTAAAGATACAGAAAATGGTCGCTATAATAGTATTTGTGCTCATAATACCCCTTGTCTTGTTAATGGTTTGGAGTTCTATTTGAATTATGAAAAACCAGGGTATGAACATGTGGACTCGTTTTTTGGTCTTTTTCGTAAGCGATGGCTTGATGATACAGAGTTTATGAATAAACCTAGATATAGTTTAGATTGTTGGCTTTGGCGTATTCTACCTCTTTATGGGGATGTGTATTTTATTCCAGAAATTATTGGTCATTACTATGAGCATAATGATAGGCGTGACTCTACAAGTATAGAATATGCTATACAATTTTTTGATATTTATGAAATAATGAGTACTATTTCGCAACTAGCGATTCAACTGCACCCTGATAAAAAGGAAGAGATCCTACTTATGCGTAATCCTGACCTTGACTCAGTTAATCAGATTAAGTTTTCTTTAAATATTATGAGACTGTTTAAAAGTGATGCAGAGATTT
>JBOFDR010000104.1:0-8889 GCA_051647205.1 Brevinema sp.
AATTAAATACCGTATGTTTCCAGAATTAATTTTAAGCCTTTATTTAATTCATTTAATGGAAGTACGATATCTGCTAAATTTTCTTTTACAACCCCACCTGGCATTCCCCAAACTGCACTTGATGCTTCATCTTGAGCACTAATAAGAGATCCAGTTTCTTTCATTTGGCGAGCACCAAGAACACCGTCTTTGCCCATACCACTTAAAATGGTATAGATGGCGTGTCCATGAAATCCTCCTAAGAGATTGTTGATTGCAAGATTAATAGATGGTTTGAAAGGGTGATTTTCATACTCTTGTTTATCAGCATAATATACAAAAAATGTTCCAAACATACTAATTTTTCCATGCATTCCACCAGGAAAAATATAAATTTTTCCATCTTCAAGACGCATATTATGTCTAAGTTCATAGGCTGGAAGACCACTGACTGCACTCATTTCTTGAGCAAAAGAATAAGTAAAAGTTTCTGGTATATGTTGGATTATGACAATAGGAATAGACAAATTTTTATCAAGATTCGTTACCATAGCACGTATTGCTTGAGGACCACCAGTAGAAGCTCCGATGATTAAGATGTTGGGTTTAATTATTTTTCTTTGTTCAAGTACTTTTGCTAATGCTGTAAGGCCACTAGGTGTAGTAATAGGAGTGAGAATTTTTTCTTTGCCAGTAGTAAATCCTGGTTTTTGTAAAGAATTTTGATTATAGAGCAGTTCTCTGTTTTGCTTTGCCTCTAAACCAGAATTAATTTTGGGAATAAACGCTTGATTTAATTTAGTTAATAAAGTGTCTGGAGAGCTTTCTATTTTTAGGATAAAATCACAAAATCCAAATTCAATAGCTTCCTTAAACAACGGATCTCCATGTTTTGCTCTAGAACTATGAATAATGACAAACGGATGGTCGCTAGGAGGTATTTGAGATTGAATTTGATTGAGCACGTATAGTCCATTACCATTTTCCATTTCTAAGTCTAAAATTACAATATCAGGTTTATAAAGCAGAATTTGTTGAAATCCATTATTCCCTGAAGAAGATAAAGAACAAAGCTCTAAATTTGGTGCTTGTGTGATCATCTTAGACAGATAATTACGTGCCAAAATAGAATCATCAATGATGATCACTTTTCCTTTACGGTTTGTTAACATAAATCGCCTCTAGTAACTAGTTTTCATAGAAGATACATTTAGGTAAAATATGTGATTTCAGATCTGTTTTCAAACTACTGAGACTTTCTGTAGGACTTATAAATAAATAACGATTGGGTTTTAATACACGAGTTAAATTAGATATGACTTGTTCTTGAGTTTTTATATCAAAATAAATCAAAACGTTTCTACAAAATATGATATCCACAGAAGGCATGATTTTTTGTTTTATCAAATTATGTGACTCAAAATGAATCTTATCTTTTAAAGAATTTGTCATTTCGATGTAATTTGAGAACCCTGAAATATCGGATGCATCTTCTACAATATTAATTAAATGTTTATACTGAATGGGGATATGTTTTAAATCATTAAATTTATATTTTCCTGTTTTAGCAATATCAAGAGCTTGCTCTTTAATATCTGTAGCGATAATATTAAACGTCCAATCGCTCATATGCCTATTATCCAAAAATTCTTTAACACACATAGCTATAGTGTAAGGTTCTTCACCAGTTGAACAAGCGGCACTCCAAATTGAAATATGCTTGATCTCTTTATTTTTGATTATGAGCTCTGGTAAGATATGATTTTCTAAGGAAATGAACTGTTCCAGACTCCGAAAGAAAAAGGTATGATTTGTAGTTACATGACCAATAAATTCTAAAAATTCTTGATGATTATTTTGTAGTCGTATAACTAATTGTTCTTCAGAACATTGCTTCTCTCTTAGTATGGTAACAATGCGTTGATCTAATACTTTCAAGTGTCCGTCAGGGAAAAATATTCCAGATTCTTCTTTAATCATTGTAGCTAATGTACTTAGTGTAAGCTGACTTGAATGAAATTCCATATGAAACCAACACCTTTTTTAAATTTAATAATTTTCAAAGATATCATCGATCTTATCACTAAGATCATATTCTATTAAATCAGAAATTAATATAAAATCTTTATTTTCAAAAGCGTTAAGCATTTGTGTAGATAAATCTTTGAGATCAATCGCATGCCCTTCTAAGATTAAATCTTCAGAGTTAGAGGCAGTATACCGTGTAAACATATCAATCGCATCTATTACAAGACATAAATCTTGAATTGCTTTGAGATCTTTACCAGTTTGAAAATTAGTAGCAATTTCTGGTAATAAAGCTTGAATTTCTTCTAGTTTATGCTTTGTAGCTTCTTTGTTGGAAAGATCGTTAGGATCTTGAAGTTTTTGAGCAAGAGCATCAATATGACCTGAAACTTGTTTTAATAATTCAGATAAATGTGCCATTTTTTTGAAAGAAATATCATCTTCATCTAATTCTATGATAATACTGTTTACGATTGCTTTAATAATCGATAACTCTGTAGGAGGAAATGCTAGGGACAAACGAAGTGCTTCCATGCTTTCAATGATCCATCGAAAACTTTCGATCATCTCTTGTTTTTTGATGATAGATCCGTTTTCTAATTCTTTCACGCTATAGTCAATAAATTCTTTACCGTTGATGAGCAGAGATAATCCGATTTCAATATTTGTAGCTACGATAAGATCAACTCTTTTAATACTATTAATTGATTTTGATAGAATTTCTGGATCATCCACGGGTGCAAATTCTCCATCTATCTCCATTGATGCAATAATCAATCCTTCTGATAGCTCTTTAGACACAGCTTTAAGCATTGTTTCAACAGTATCGTCTTTAGTAGGTGTTATATCTATAGCTGTGTCATTAATAAATAATTCCATAAAAATCTCTCACTAACAATATCATATATATTGTACACAAAATTTTATTTTTTGTCGACCAAATTAAGAATTTTATTTTTTGCGAATGTTATTTTATATATGCTAAGAATTCCGTTTTAATTTGGTCGTGTATGGTATCGATATTTTGGATACAAGCTTCACATCCAATAGAACCACTGTTAGAAAAATAAAACTTTATCTTAGGTTCTGTTCCAGAAGGTCTTGCAACAATTCTAATATCTTCTGATAAAAAGAGAGCAAAGACATTTGATCTGGGAAGGCCTGTATCATCTGTTAAATAGTCAATTATTTTTAATACTTTGTAATCTCCAATTTTTTGAGGAGGGTTTTTACGAAAATATTCCATCATTTGTTGGATTTTGGTTACACCTTCTGCTCCTGGAAGAGTTACAGAAATCTGAGATTCTTTATAATATCCATATTTTTTAGCGATTTCTAATAATACTTCATCGAGACATTTGCCTTGTTCTTTATAAAATGCTGTTAGTTCTGCAAATATCGCAGTAGTGGCAACTCCATCCTTATCGTGGATAAGTTTGGAGATATTATATCCATGACTTTCTTCAAATCCTAAAAGAAGATGTTTATTTTCTTTTTCGGCTTTCTCTTGAATGTCTGCAATCCATTTAAATCCAGTTAATCCTTCTTTGTATTCGATATTATGATGTTCTGCCATTTTTTTGATCACAGGAGATGTTACGATGGTACTGATTAATAAAGAATTAGGAGGTGTGTCATGACTCAGTAGGTAATAACTCAATAAAGTACCTATTTGATTTCCATTAAGAAATTCATAGATGTTTTTAGATGTTTTAAAACATACCCCTATACGATCTGCGTCAGGATCCGTAGCAATAAAGAGATCAGCATTTTTTTCTTGTGCTTTTTCTCGGCCCATTTTCATTGCTTCAGGATCTTCAGGGTTAGGATAAGGTGCACAAGGGAAATTACCATCAGGAGTACCTTGTTCTTCTAATATGGAATGATGCCTAAAACCAAATTCGCTTAAAAGTCTTGGAGTTATTTTATAACCACAACCATGAAGAGGTGAATATAAAATTTTAAGATCACTTTTTTTACAAAGATCAGGATGTAATGAGAGTTTTTTTGAATCTTCGATATAGTACTCAATAATCTCATCACAGTATTGAAAAAGAGAAGAATGCTCTACTTCTGTAAAAGGTATATCAAGGATATCTTTTACAGAAGTAATACATTCTACTTCATTAATAACATTTGTATCATGAGGAGGTACTAATTGTCCACCGTTTACCCAAAATACTTTATATCCATTGTATTCTTTGGGATTGTGAGAAGCTGTATTCATAATTCCAGCTTGTGCTCCTAATTTTGGGACAGCATAAGATAAAACAGGCGTGGGACAAAGATCTTTAAAAAAGAAGACGGGAATTTGATTAGCTACTAAGATAGCCGCCGCTGCTTCTGCAAATTCTAAAGAAAAAATACGAGAATCTCGTCCGATAACAACGCCATTCTTGGCATTCCCTGTGCTTTTTAGATAGTTAGCAAGACCTTGTGTGACTTTTTTAATATTGATAATATTCATGCGATTACGTCCTGCCCCACGAATACCTCTAAGGCCACCTGTGCCAAATTCTAAATCACGCCAAAAACGATCTGTTAATTCGGTTTCGTTATGTTGATAGATTAAGCTTTGGATTTCTTTTTGAGCATTTTCATCTTGTTCTTCTGATAGCCATTCTTGAGCTTTTTTTAGAATCTCTTTATTCATATTAATCTCCAAATAATTTCTACATTTTTATAAAATTTAAATTAACAATCATCTGTACAAAGAGAGAGCCATAAAATAAAATTAATGACGAAAAAATAAAAGCAATTACATAGCTAGCTAAAATACCGATCCAGTTTTTATAAGTAAATATAGCTGTATTTTGAAAAGTGAGTCCAATACACGCTATTAATAAGATCATGATAAATCCTATAAGATATTTTCCCAAAGATAAAAAAAGTACAGACTTAAAAGAATTCAAATACCTAAAATAAGGAAGAGCTTTTTTAAAATTGATTCGATCATACTCATCCCACAGATTGAAAATAATATCAGGATTAAAAGAAATGGACGTTTCAAAGTTTTTTTGAGGTTGTACTATCTTTTTTTCGGTTAAAATGTAGGGCTTATAAAGAATTAATCGATTATTTATTATTTTAGCGTAGGATGAAAAAAAAGAATAGTTCTCACCTCCTGTTTTTTTACTATGGTAAAAAACGTTTTTAACAAGGTAAATACCCTCGCTAGCTCGTCCCATAATACCAAAACTGATACAATTAATATTATCTTGAATTACGACTCCTTTTTTTTGAGGGAGATTGGTAAGTTCTTCGAAATTTGCTTTAGGTTGATCTTGATAATTATAAGATTGATTGTGAAAGAAAAATTGTACCCCAATTATTAACAATGAAAATAATAGACAACTAACTAGTGAAGCTTTTTTTTTAGAATAACTAATAAGACTGATAAAGAGTGCTGTGCTTGCTAAGGAAAGATAGTAGTACTCAAGAATAATCCTTGTCTGATCCAAACTAAAATTTTGCATATATGTAAAGAAAAATACGACAGCCATCCCTACCATCAATAGGATCAAAGCATTAATGATTCTTAGCATATTTTTTCTCCAATTGAGAGCGTTTAATAACTATAAGTGCTGTAATAGTAATAATTAAAGTAGCTAATAGTACTAGTTCTGAAATAATAGGTAGTTTAACACTATTTAGAGTTTTTTCTATTAATGGCATTGTAAATGGTACCACTAAAGCCATTATAGCAATTAAAGATAGAGTATTTAATAGATTTTGATTAAAACAACACAGAAATCCTAACAGTGAGGCTAATAACATTAAATTAAAAATACTGATGAAAATCTCGATATATTTTTCAAATGACACTATATTTTTGGTTGTTGATCTACGATTTTTTTTTATATTTTTATTTGTAGTACGAGAAGCTGAGTCACCATGTAAAAATTGTGAAACTTTAGGTTTTTGTTGATCGAGTACTAATTGATGATTTACGATGGTTTTTAATAGAATATCTCTACTTTTATAAATCATTTCCAAATAGTGATTTAGTTGTTTTACACTGTTTTGCCAAAGATCAAAAACTTCAGATCCTGGAATTTGTTTGTATAAAACAGGATCTGTATATAGTGAAATATCTATATTTTCTGATTGTTTTTGATAGGAACTTCCATCAAAATAACTAATGTTTGATAGTCTTGCGACAAGATCATTGGTAGATATTGTATTGGCAACAAGACTATACTCACCAACCCATAAGGCTTTAGATTCTTTTTGAGCAAAAAGCTCATTGGTTTTTATGATAACAAGAGATCCATTTTTGGAAGGAAAAACTGAACGATTACGAATAATTTTGTTTGGTTTGATTTGATTTAATGAAGGAATTTCGAATTGAGAAAATGGAAACACAATCATCACGAGACAAGTAGAAATAAGGATTGATAAGAACGCTGTTTTGTTATTGAGATAGTAGTATGATCTCATTTCTAGACCATAAAAACTAATCTGATGAATCCAAATATACCAAGGACTTGTAAGTAGAATGATATCTACATAATTGGTGATAATAATATCTATTGGGTAAGAAAGGCTGATAAGAAACAAGGGTTGATATAATGACGCTAATAGCAGCCAAATAAATTTTTTACCTAAAGATTTAAGGTATTTGATTACCATAGTCGGAATATCCTTCTCTTATTTTATATAATATATTTTAACTATTTTTTCAGAAATTTTCAAGATTACATAGGAAGCATTATCTATTTTCTTTTAGTACAGAAGAAAATGTGTTAAATCCTTGAAAAAAAAACTTAAATCCACTATAATTTAATCTAATCGTGCTGGAGGTTCTATGCGGTGTGCGTCATTAATTAGTGGGAGTAAGGCAAACTCTTTTTATATTGAACAAGGGGATAATGCTTTGCTTATTGATGCGGGACTTTCTTTGCCGAAAGTAGAATCAACACTTGCTACTTTAGAACTTAATCCTCATAAGATAAAAGGCATTTTAGTCACACATGAGCATGACGATCATATCAGACATCTTCGTAGGATTGCTCATTACTATCATCTTCCTGTCTATATCACAGAGCAATCTTATCTTAAATCTGGTTTAAGTTTGAAGGATGTTCATTTTATTAAGCCTGGAGATGATCTCCATTTTGGCGATTTAGATGTACAAACATTTGAAGTACTCCATGATGCAGAAATGTGTTTAGGCTTTGTTTTTCAAGGAGGGCAGAAAAAAATATTTTATGCCTCAGATATTGGTTCTTATGACGATCAGATTATTCAAACAGCATATGATAGTGATTTTATTGGTATCGAAGCAAATTATGAACTTTCTATGCTAAAAACATCCAAATACCCTCAATATCTTAAAGATCGTATTGCTAGTGGTAGTGGACATTTATCCAATCATGAAGCAGCTCGATTTATTCGTGATGCAGCTGGAAGCAAGACTAAACATGTGATGTTTCTTCATATTAGTGAGAATACTAACTGCGTAAACCATGTAGGAAGAATGATTGATCAAGATCTCTTACACTACAATCCTGAGATTTCTTATAAAATCAGTAATAAACATACCAATACCCCTTTGATTACACTTTAGGAGAAAATAATGAGTAAAAAAATTCTACTCCAAACGTGCTGTGCTCCTTGTGTGACAACCTGTGTAGAAGTATTACGAAATAATCTTCCGTGGGAAAAAGTGCTTGAAGAAGAGCCTCACTATGATGATATTGCAATTTATTTTTATAATCCTAATATTCATCCTGAAGAAGAGTATCATCTTCGTGCAGATCAGGCAAAACGTTATGCAGAGATTATTGATTGTACTTTTATTGAAGGCGAGTATGAGCCTGAAATTTGGTATGATCGCATTGATGGATTACAATCCGAGCCTGAAAAAGGTCGTCGTTGTACGACTTGTTATGGGATGAGATTACAAAAGGCTTTTGATTATGCACTAGAACATGATTTTGATGCTGTGGCTAGTTCCTTAACTCTTAGTCCTCATAAAGATGAAAAAAGAGTTAATGCTATTGGTTTAGCTTGGTCAAAAAAAACAGGGATCAAATATTTAGTCTCAAATTTTAAAAAAAATAATGGTTTCAAGATTTCTAAAGAATTAAGCCGTGATAATTGTGTCTATTGTCAAAATTATTGTGGTTGTGAATTTTCTTTAGCAGATCGACTTGCTCAAATGGTATCCAAAAATATTTTATAAATATCAATTAAAAAGCTCCTATTTTAGGAGCTTTTTAATTGATTATGGTTTTTGGTTTAATCTTTCACTCTGAAGAGCAAGTACTACTCCTGTGAGAGTTGTAATCACAGAAAGAAGCCATGCTGATAGTGGTGCAGAGGCTGAAGTCATTTGAAGGATAATTTGTCCAGAGGAAGCTAAAATAAGTCCAATAATAAAGTAAAACGTTTCTCCGGCTTGTTTTTCGAGTAATTTTGAGATAATGATTGTTGTTAAGATTAATCCAAAAATTGCTCCTAGTCCAATAATAGCAATAGGCAAGAGAGATCGCTGATCGATATAGTGAAGGATGGTTGCATATTCACCAAGTGCTAAGAGTAGAGCTGATCCTGAAATTCCTGGAATAATCATTGTAACTGCTGTAAGAATACCGATAATTCCTAACCAAATCATACGCATGCTAGAGAATGTTTCTATTTTGAATAGTCCAAAATCTTTAATGAGAGTGGCTTCAGAAGAAATAGTATGGGTTCCTTCTTTTAAAAGTGAAATCCCCAAAATTAATCCAAATCCAAAAACCATTAAGATTATTCTAAGAGGAGAAATTTTGGTATCTGTTTGTGATTTAATGAGGATAGGAAGTGATCCTAAAATAAGACCGAAGAAAAACCCAAAGGTAGGCACATAACTAAAAGGAAGGGTTGATCCTTCAGGAA
>JBOFDR010000105.1:0-2285 GCA_051647205.1 Brevinema sp.
CCTTACATTCAGGGTTAGGGGTGTTAATTCGTTTTGTTAAAATAAACTACCCTCATATTAAAGTTGCTGTTATTACTAATTCTGTTATGCTTACTCTAGATGGAGTGCAGGATGATCTGATGATGGCTGATCTTGTTGCTCCATCGTTAGATGCGATCTCAGAGGACATCTTTCATGCTATAGATTTACCAATGTTTGGAATTAATGTTGATTTTATCATACAATCATTAAGAATCTTTGCTAAAAAATATCTTAATCAAGTCAATAAACAGCTTTGTATTGAAATATTTGTTGTTGAAGGATTAAATGATACCGAGCAAGAAATTAGTGCTTTTATTAATGTTTTGAAGACTATTTCTTATTCTAAAGTTCATCTTAATCGCTTGGATAGAATAGGAACAAAATTAGATCTTAAGCCTGTTGCTATGAATAGGCTCTACCATATTCAAGAAAAATTTACTAAAGCGGGGTTAAAGAATATTGAAATTATTGGAAAATGTAAAAATAAAGAGGATATCAAACATTATCAACATTCTATTGAAGAAACAATTACAAGCAATTTAGGACGTCGTTCCATGTCGCTTGACGATCTAATGGTTATTTCTAATAGATCTGCAGATGAAATTGGACATTACCTTGATATGCTCAGTGCTGAAAAAAAGATTGTCTCGACTATTATTGATGGTAAAATTGTTTATAAAATTTTTCATATAAAAAAAACTTCCTAATTTTAGGAAGTTTTTTTTATATGAAAAATTAAATTTATTATTTTATGAGATGTGCATATTTTTCTCTGTAGTAGCCTTTAAATGCGTTCCATTTAGCATTGTATTTTTTGAATAAGTTTTGTTGATGATAAGTCCTCGAAGCAGCTTTTTCTATACTATCTAGAAGTTCATATTGAGGATCTCCAGAACCATGAACAGATCCCATGTTATGGATCATTTCATGCAACAGCAAATCTGGAAGAAAATATGGATTTTCTCCCAGAGAGTAATCATAGCCACCATGTAGTTTCACTCTTCCTTTCATTGGTTCTAATTTATCTAAATCAATGACATAAAAATGAGGAACTTGTCTAAAAAGTGGATGAGGAAATGGATAAAAAGGATGATACTCTACTAAAGTAGCTGATGCTACGTGGGTAAAATCAGAAGTTTTTAGAACAGTAAGAGAATATTTGAACCGTCTTACTGCCTCAGCAACTCTCTCACGATCAACAGGTTTATCAAAGCTGATAGATATTCCTGTACATCCAACAGCATTCACATCGCCTCTAATTTCTCGACTGGTTAATTCATTTCTAAATTCGAGACTATTCAAGATAAATTTTACTGCATCTAAAGAATCTAATATAGCAATTTTTTCTTCTCTTGAAATGCCGATAGATGGGTCATCAACTCCTATATCGTCTATACTAATATCAAAATAAGGATAAAGCTGTTCTTTTTGTTTAATACTTAGTTTACCAATACCTATATTTGGGTTTTGCATATCAATTTCAGGATTACCAGTAATTAGTAAATTACCAGATCCTTGATTTATATTAAGGATATCAGGTTTTATAGCACAAAAATTAAGTGATGTCAGTACTACTAACATTAAAAATTTCATTGCGTCTCTCCTTATATATATAAAGGACAACATAAACTATATATATATAGTAGCATATATATTAAATAAAAGCAATAATTAATCGACAAAATACCTGTATATATTTATAATTTATCTAAATTCTTTTCGATAAAACATTTACCAAATTTTCCGTTAACATTATCATACTCTACTTCCATGAGATAAGCTCTCATTTTTCTATATCTATTTGAACTTATATAAGTAGAAGAAGATAATAACAATAATAGTAAATATTTCATTATATAAAAAAGAAAGAGGTCATTGACTGCTCAATTGTCATAATTTTTTGTTTACATAATAGAAGTTATCAGTATTTAGAACCATAAGTCCATCATAGTTTTTTGTCTTTTGTTTTGCTCCTCTGCTCTTTGTATTTCTATTTCGTTATATCGAGCTTTTTTCTCATATTGAGGGTCATTAATATCTAACTCGTATAAGTTTGGTTTTATATATCTAGTACATGATATTAAAGTAATTGTTAATAATAATAATGTTTTTTGCATAATAACCTCTGTTATTATTTATAATAATCTATATTTTTTAATTTGTCAAGTTTTTTTTAGAATGGTGAATCATAGATGGAATCTCCTATTTTATATTTGGCTTGTAAGTTCCTATTGTGTTGTTTTTTACTTTCGTAAAGGGATGTT
>JBOFDR010000106.1:0-4037 GCA_051647205.1 Brevinema sp.
CACGCTTCCTGTTACAAAGACTCCGATGGTTCCTAGTAAAGGAGACAAGATAGGATAAAAAGACCCAACAGTTGTTGCTAGACCTGAAGAAAGAGAATCAATCATACCACTATAAGTCATGATTTTAGACATTGCTAAAATTGACATTAAGACAATCAAAGTTTTTTGTAATTGTAGCACTGTATTATTAATTACTGTTATCATTGCACTATTAGAAAGTCCGTTAATCTTAGCACCTAAAACACCAGAAATAAAGAGCATCATTCCTGCATCAGTAAACCAGTTAAAATAAAGTGCTTTTGCTTTCAGACTAGGATAAAGAGAAATAACAGTATAAAATTCTTTAAGAATACTATTTACTCCTGGCACAAGAGGCCCAGAAATAACAATCATCGCAACAGCAATAATAAATGAGGATGTTGCTTTTAATGAGGATTTGAAATTAAGCTCTATTGTTGATTTAAATTGTGGATAAAAGATCTTTGCTGCCAACACTGTAAAAGTAATATTCAAGATACCTGAAGAAATTGCAATCAATCCTGCATTATTCAAAGGAAGTAACAAAGCAATTCCTTGACCAAGTCCAGAGAATAAAGGTACTAACCAGATTTCTTTTACTTTTTTAAAAGATCCCCCAATCACAAAGACAATTGCAAAAGGCATAATAAGAGCTGGGATCAGTAATTGATATCCAACAAACTGCATAACTTCAGCAATAGGAAGATCTGTCATTCTGACGATCGTATCAATCGGAATACCTACACCGCCATAAGCAGTAGGAACACTATTTGCTAGTAATGCAACTACTGCTGCTTTGAAAGGGCTAATGCCAATTACCATTAAAATACTAATAGGTAGTGCTAATCCAGATCCTAATCCTGCAATAGATTCTAAAAAACTAGATAAACTCCATGCTACTAAGAGTACAGTAATACGCTGATCTGTAGAAACAGCACCAATAAATTTTTCTATTTCTTTTACCGCACCACTTGCAACCATAAGATTTGAAAGAGTAATTGATCCAAAAATAATAATCCCAACTGGCCACAAACCAAATAATATCCCCTCAGCTCCTGCTAAAAACATATGATCTATTGGTTGTTTCCAAACAAAAAATGCTAGAATACAAGTTAATATAAGAGTAAAAGGTGCTACAATAACACCAGGTTTTTTAATCCCTGTTAACCCAATTATTAACACCAAAATGGGAACTAAAGCAATCAAAGATACGGTCATAAAAATCCTCTTTCAAAAATATATTTCTTTATTCTGAATATTATAGTGCAAGTTTTTATTTTAAGCAAATCAAAAAAATAATTGTAGATATTTTTAATAAGATTTTTACATTATCTAAAAAGGATCTTAAAAAAATATTAAATTGACTTAATTTTATAAATTTTGTATAATGAGATATATTTTTATTACTAGGAATTTTCAATGAAAAGAGCTTTATCTGGTATCAAACCAACTGGCCAACTACACCTCGGAAATTATTTTGGAGCAATGAAAGGATTCTTAGAACTTCAAGCAAATCCAAAATTTGATAATCTTTATTTTATTGCCGATTATCATGCCTTAAATAGCCACCCAGATCCACAAGAACTACGTCAATGTACTTTTGAAATATTCAAAGCATTTATCGCCGTAGGTTTAGATCCTCAAAAAAGCACTATTTTTGTACAAAGTGATGTACCAGAGCATACAGAGCTCTGCTGGCTTCTGACAGGAGTAACCCCTGTAGGTCTAATGGAGCGTTCTCATGCCTACAAAGATACGCTTGCAAAAGAAAAAAATCCTAATATGGGACTTTTTAACTATCCTCTATTGCAAGCAGCTGATATTTTGATCTATGATTCAGAGCTTGTACCTGTTGGGGCAGATCAAAAACAGCATATCGAAATTGCACGTGATATTGCAGAAAAATTCAATCGCATTTATGGAGATATTTTTGTTATCCCAGAACCACTCATCCAAGAAGAGATTGCCGTTATTATTGGTACAGATGGTAACAAAATGTCTAAATCCAAAAATAATGTGATTCCTTTATTTGCTTCTGAAAAAGAAATTAAAAAAGCAGTGATGAGTATACAAACAGACTCTACATCTTTAGAAGAACCCAAAGAGTTTGAGACTTGTCCTGTTTATATACTTTATAAATTGTTTACTAATAAAGAAGAACTCTTACAGATGCAATCAAATTATAAAAATGGCAACTATGGCTATGGTCATGCAAAACTAGCTTTATTAGATATCATGATGGAATTTTTCAGACCAGCGCGTCAAATCATAGCAGATCTTGATAATAATCAAGATGAAGTGATTAAACTTATGAAATTAGGTAGTGAAAAAGCTCGTGACATTGCTCAAAAAAAAATAGATAAAATACGTAAAGCTGTAGGTCTTGGGTAAAATTTTATGGATACTAAAGAAGTATTATCACTAAAAGATAGTCATAAAAAAAATATGAAATTTCTTTCTGTTGTATTACCTTTATCATTAACATTGTGGTTTGTTCTAATGGTTTTTGGGGAAATTTTAAACCCTAATAGTTTTGAAAATCTTCCTCAAAATGAAAGAAATGCACATATTACTAGTTTGATATTTCGTTCTGATAGCTGGCATTTCCCTATTACGATAACTAAAAAAATTGGAGAAGGCATCCCTCTCAGCCTTACCAATACAATCCCACTATTTGCTTTAATTTTTAAATTTTTTAACTCATCGTTACAATACTTTGGTTTATGGATTGTCTTCTCATTTTTATTAGTGACCTATTTTGGATATCGCATCTCCTATCTAATGACATCCAACAGACTAATTGCTTCTCTTGGATCTCTATTATTCATCAGTATTCCTTTCTTATGGAATCAGACTCTATCTAATTTTTATATGGCTGCTCAATGGTTAATTATTTGGGCATACTATATTTTCTTCCAAAAAAAATCTTATATGTCCCATGAATGGTATCTAGTAATAGGTATTTCTTGTTTTATTCATCCATTTTTTACATTTGTTAGTTTTTTTATTATGATATCTGACCTTTTTCATTTATACATTTATAAGCATTTTATTTCAGTTATTAAAGCAGTTTCAAGTTTAGGTCTTCATTTGACCTACACCATTTTTTACCTAAGTATTGCAGGTTTTTTTTATCTTCCTTTTTTGTACGACCCTATTGAAAGTATCCCTACATTATATTTTCAACAGATTTATTTAAGTTTGGGAATTGGATTGCTCTTATCTGCTATTATTATTATCATATTAGGAGTTATTTTTTCTAAAAAATCAAAAAAATATCTCAAATACTATAAACCTCTTATTTCTACCTTATTATTTTTTTTGTTATTAACATTTTTTGGGAATATATGTGTTATAATGCGTAATTTTATTCAAAATTCTTGGACAAAAGAACATATTTTTGGGATTTTCACCTCTGGATCAAAATTTTTATTTCCGATTTTATGGATTATCCCTATTATTGTTATTCATAGTAGTGGTGTTCTTGAAAAAAGAAAGAAATCAGTAGGAGTGATCCTCTTAGGTGTACTAGTTATAGTTCAGCTTCAATATGTATTAAATCTTAAAAATATTATTCGTACCACACGCAAACAACTTCCCTATCATATTCAAGAATTTATAGGGGATAAAAAAGAATTAATTTGGCTCTTTACAAATAATAATATTCCTACAACACCACCTGCCTATGAAGAATTTGCATACTATGCTTATCTAAAAGATCTCAAAATTAATAGTGCAAATCTTATTAGATTTCCTACAGGATATCGCAAAAATATTGAAAAACAACGAAATGATTTTTGGTTAAAAAAATTTCAAACTAATAGTATTTATATTTTGGATAGTTCATTTTTAGAAAAAGAAATTGCTATATTAGGAGATACAATCTCCTATCAAGAGTTAATCCTATTCCGTCCTTATTAAATATAGCATGGAGGTTTTTGTGACTACCAAGCCCTTTTTTTCTCCAAATCAAATAGGCTTATTCTCTCTCTTGGGAGCATCTATTATCTGGGGAATTG
>JBOFDR010000107.1:0-1950 GCA_051647205.1 Brevinema sp.
GGGATATTCCAACTAATAAGATCACGACTCTCCGTAATACTAGATTTTATCTAGACACCCCTTTTCTTTTTATGCTATCGGGATCACGTGGTGAAGAATCAGAGCAAATTGCCACAGATATTGTAAATTATATTCGGAATAAACAAGGTAAATTATGGATTTTTGATTCAACATTCTCAGAAATAGACACTATTATGGAAGGATCTAAAAATGTATATGCAAGTAGTGATTTTAATTATACTTTAGCTAATCCTCTAGCTCGTTATTTCAGAGATTATCGCGACAGTAAGTTTAGTAGTAGAGTGAAAGTTGAAACATGGATTAAAAAATTTAAAGACAAACTGTTTACAACACATCAAATAGAAATAGACCGTGTTGAATATGACAGCGAGACTTCATTTAATTCTTATTCTATTGATGTCGAAAAATTAGAGGCGGTTTTTAGAAATCGTGAAAATAGCGAAGGATCTAATTTTGATGCTATACAAACAGATATAAAGAATATCTCAGCTATATATAAAATAAGAAAGGACGATGGTAAAAAGTACTACTCAAGTTGGGAACAAACTCCAGCTGTTTTTTTAACTACAAGTTATCAACTAGTATTGGGAGCTAGTGAGGTAAGGCAGAGTGATAAAAATCATAAAATACCGTCTATCCTTCTAATTGGTAAAATGATTTATATTATCGCTGAAGCCAATTATAAAAAATTCAAACAAGAGATTAAGATTCAACTTTTAAGCTTTGCAAATACGATTCTTGAAAAGAAAGGGTCTGAAATTAAAAATAGATTCTTAGAGGAGTATGAAAAGAATCCTACGGAACACTATAGTAAAGAAGAACTTGAAATAATGGTAGAACAAACTATAAATCCTCTTATTGTTACAAACTCTTTAGAAAATAATAAAAATATTGTTATTAATGCTGATGTAATTAAAGAAAGTAGGAAAACTATTGCTGAAAATCTCCAAGCAAAAGAGAAGTACCAGCAACTTGAACAAGAGAAAAATAGTATCAAAGCAAAGAAGGATGATGCAGAAAAAACTATTTCTGAAAAAGAGCGTGAACTAGAAAAGATGAGAAATATAGCCGAGAAAGCTAAAACAAAAGAAGAACTCGCAATAAAAAAAAGTGAGACAATCGAAACAATTAGTAAATTAAAAGACAAGAAAAATAAACCTGAAGACCATATGTCCGATTCACAGAGAGAGAAATGGAATCATATTAATAAATTGAAAACAGGTAGTGTCATTATAGGTATTTTTGTCTCTGTCATTTTTTTGATTCTATATTTCTTCATACAGGATGTTTTCACAAAACATAATATCTTGATATATAGCATTTCTGGAACTATAATTTTATTTGCTCTTCAAAGGTTTTTTATTCAATGGACTGAAAAAAATAACTTGAAAGTAAACATCATAGAACAATTTGAAAACGAAATAAAAAGATTAGAGCGAGAAAAAGACTCCCTTGAAAAAGAATTTTTATCTCTTGAATAATCTCATAATCAAATTTCACATCATCTAAAATAACTAACAAACGATATTCTAATCACATTTTAATCAAATAAAAACACCCCTTAAATCTGGGGTGTTTTTTATTTGTATATTTAGTTTTTTAGAGGCACTGAGCCATGATGAAGCGTTGAGTGGGTCTTGAAAATTCGTTTAAGAATCTAGCTAGTGGTTCATCTAAAAAAGATATTGCGGTAGTTAAGCCCAAGTATTTCACTGCCAGTTCAATTGATCGTTGGTCTCTTTTTTGTAGCTTTGTTTTGATCTCATCACATAAGTTTTCAAATTCTTCTACGCTCATTGCTTCAGATAATTCTTCAAAAATTTCAATAGTATTTAATGCTGTATTTTTCATAGTTTATAACCTCTTTTTATCTTCCTTAATGGTGCACTAGTATAGCTTGCTTCTCGAGACAAGTCAACTCTTTCTACA